>JBAXWQ010000120.1:0-9425 GCA_037128315.1 Opitutia bacterium
GGCGCTGTTCAACTGGCTCTACGCCCGGCACACGGGAGGCAAGTTCATTTTGCGCATCGAGGACACCGACCAGGCGCGCAACAGCGAGGCGTTTCTCAAGCTCATCTACGACAGCCTGAGCTGGCTGGGCATGGACTGGGACGAGGGTCCGAACCCCGATGGGGTGGGTGAGCGCGGCAGCTTCGGCCCGTACCGCCAGAGCCAGCGGGCGGACATCTACCAGCACTATCTGCAAAAACTGCGCGAGGCCGGCCGGGTCTATGAGAAGGACGGGGCCATTTGGTTCAAGCTGCTGGGCGAGCGCTACCAGACTTTCGACGAGCACCGCAAAAAGGAAGTCGAGAAGGTGAAGAGCGGCCCCGTGGTCATCGCGGACCAGATTCGCGGCCGGGTGGAGCGCATGGAGGATGAGGACTTCGTGATCTTCCGCTCCGACGGCAATCCGGTGTTCCACTTCGTGAACGTCGTGGACGACATCGCCATGCAGGTGTCGCACATCATCCGGGGCGAGGATCATCTCTCCAACACCAGCAAGCACGTGCGGCTCTACGAAGGATTCGGCGTCACTCCGCCGGTGTTCGCCCATATCCCCCTGATTCTAAAATCCCCGGAAATGGGCCAGGGCAAGATGAGCAAGCGCGACAAGGGGGCCTTGATCGAGGAATACCAGTCGCGGCATTTCCTGCCTGAAGCCCTGGTCAATTATCTCGCCCTCCTGGGCTGGAATGCGGGCGATGACCGGGAGAAAATGGACATTGCCGACATCGTGCGCCTGTTCGACCTGCCCGGCGTCAACCAGTCCAACGCCAAGTTCGACGGCCGAAAGCTGGCGCACATGAACATGCAGTATCTGCTCGCGTTGTCCCCGGAGCGCTTTCTCGAACTGGCCCGTGACTACTTCCAGCGCCAGCCGGCCGGGGTCGTGGCGCTGGCCAATCCCGCCTACTTCCAGGAAATCATGCGACTGGCGCAGCCCAAGATCAAGGGGCTCGAGGAGCTGGCGGCTTACACCGGGTATTTCTGGAGCGAGGATTTTTCCGTCGATCCCAAGGTGAAGGAGAAGGTGATGGGCAAAGGCGAACCGCAGGTGCGCCTGGCCGAATTGCTGGCCGCCGTGCCCGGGATGGATTTTTCCAGCGATGCGAGCATCGAGGCCGGCATCAAGGCTCTGGCCGAGGGCAAAGGCTTGGGCTTCGGCGACTATCAGGCGGTTGCCCGTCTGGCCGTCAGCGGCACCAATGCGGGACCAAGCCTCACGAGTATTTTCCGGGTACTGGGCCAGGGGCGGGTCAGCGAGCGTCTGCGGAAATTCCAGGCGGCGGGCTGATGCCTAAAGGTAGGGCGCGGACTCCGTTCCGCGCCGGGTGCGCGCCCCGGACGACGGCGGGCAGCGGAATGCCCGCCCTACCACTCAGGACGGGGCCGTCGGGAAATAAGCGGTCAGGTCGATCGTCTTGTTCTTCAGGATGGATTCAAGCATCTGGCGGCTGGGCAGAATGGTGAGGTTGGCGCCGAGATTGGCCAGCAGGGGCGAATGCGGGTCGTTCATCTCGACGAAGATGCGCGCCTTGGAGTTGAGTTTTTGGATGCGGGAAATGACGTGGAGGGTCTTGAGGTCCGGATCCTGGAAGCGCGCATTGGCGAAAACAAAAATATAAGCAGCCTCCGCGAGGTTGGCTTGCTGCAGGGCGGTCGGGCTGAGCGGCACCCCGCGGACGAAATGATATTGCGGGTAGGGGCGGACCTGCACGAGGTCGGTGAGAATGACGATCTGCCGCTGGTTGAGTTCCGGATAACGGGGGAGGCCCTGGATCAGCTCGTCGGCGAAGGCCGTGTATTCGCAAATGACCACGTGGTTCCGGGCCTTGACGCTCGCGGTGCCGAGCCGCTTCTGATTCGTCATGCCGTGGAGCGAGTCGGCGGTGATGGCGATGAAGTTGGTGTAGCCGTAAATGCCAATGATGATCGTCACGACGGCGATCATCCGCCCCATGCTGGTCACCGGGGCGACATCCCCGTAGCCGACCGTGGTGGAACTCACGAACCACCACCAGAGGGCGTCGCCATAGCTTTGGACGCGGGGGTTAATTCCGTTCTCGTAGGCCCAGAAGATCCACGAACTGCAGACCATGCTGAGGAATAGGAGCAATCCGATAAACCTTAGTTGTCGTGCCATGCACGATGGGTATAGGCCAAGGTGATGGCCCCGGCAAGGCGACATATTTTTTTCCGGCCGTTTCGCCGGGTGCTACGGGAGAAGACGGGCTTGCCCAGTCTGCCTGCCCCTCCATGCTGTTCACGAGCATCGTGGGCTTTTTCGCCGACAACTACGATGAGCTGTCCGCTCCGTTTCCCACTCATTGACCCCATGACATCTCCGTTCCACTCCCTCGGCGGCGCCGTGTTGATTGCAGCGCTCGGGCTCGTCCCCATGCATGCATCGGCGGGCCTCCCTGAACCCCGCCGGCTGCCACCGCTGGCCGGCCCGATCCTCAATCTCGACAGCACCCAATTTTTCTTCGAGCACCCGGCGGACCAGATGAGCGGGGCCGTGGTCGACGCCTACATTGACTTGGTGGCGGGCACCGGGGTCCGGACTTTTATCAGCTGCGTCAATGCCCAGAAGGCCAACTACGCGAGCCGCGTCTGGGAGTCCGACTGGGCCGGCTACGAGCCCCAAGGGCCCGACGACCAGCCGGTCCTGCGCCACATTCCACCCGGCTCCGTGCGGGCGACGCGCCAGCGCCTCGATGCCGCCCAACGACTCGCCAACTTGGGAATCAACCTGCACGCCCGGCTGCTGGCGCGCTGTCGCCAGCGCGGGCTCGGGGCCTGGGTGAGCATACGGATGAACGACGTGCATGACTGCCTGCTCGAGGACAGCTCCCTGCTCAGCACCTTCTACAAGCAGCACCGGGCTGCCGGCCAGCTCCGGTCGGCCCATCACGAGGGAGAATGGTGGGCGGACCGCGGACTCGACTGGGAACGTCCGGATGTGCAGGAGCACTACTTCAAGCTCGTGCTCGAACAGCTGGACACTCTCGATCTCGACGGGCTGGAGCTCGACTGGATGCGGTTTGTGTATCATTTCCGGCCCGGGCATGAATTGGAGGGCGGGAAAAGCATCACGGCTTGGTTGCGCCGCGTGCGGGCCGCCTGCGATCAGGCCGCGGTCCGCCTCGGCCATCCCGTCAGGCTCGGCGTGCGCGTGCCCTCGCGACCCGAGACGGCGCGCCGCAGCGGCCTCGACGGCGTCGCCTGGGCTCACGAGGGACTGGTGGACCTCGTCGTGCCCACCCCCTTCTGGTCGACAACCGATTTCGATATGCCGATCAACGAGTGGCGGCGGTTGCTCGCCGGCACCGGCGTCCGGCTGGCCGGGGGCGTCGAGATCCGCTACCAGCCCGTCCCCAACGGTCCGGCGAGCATGATGGGGCCCGAACTCACGGCTGGGGCGGCCTTGCCGTTGCTGCACGACGGGGCCGACCTCATCTACCTTTTTAATTACGATCCGCTGCCTCTCCTGCGCCTGCCAGCGCCCGACGGCAAGTCCAGGCTCTGGAGCATGGATTCCATCGGCACCCTGGGCCATGCCCTGCAAGCCGAGGCAACCCTGGCGGATCAACCGCGTTTGCACGCCGTCACCTATCACGATGTCCGTGCCCCCGGCGAGCCGGCGGACAACGCGCTGCCCGCGACCGACTCAGGTGTGGACTTTCCCTGGCCACCCGGTTGTGTGATCCGCATTGCCACCGGCCCGAAGCCCGTGGGGCGGTCCGCCGAGTTGCGAGTTGAATTCGGCGCGGGGACGATGGCATCGGAACAAGTGCGCCTTTTTGTCAACAGCACCGAGTGCCGGCCCGCCGCAGGCACCAGCAGCCTGAACCGCGTCTACCCGTTGCCGGAAGCTCTGCTGCAGGATGAAGCCCAGGTCGTCGAAGCGATCGGCCGCAAGGGTGTGCCGTTCAGGATCGTGCGAATGGAACTGTTTGTGGCCGGCGCCGCAAAGTAGCCGTCCGACCTACTTCGCCCAGGTATCCTTGAGGGAAATGGTCCGGTTGAAGATCAGCCGGCCGGGCACGGCCTCCTTCGTCTCGAGGGCAAAGTAGCCGAGCCGTTCGAATTGGTAGCGCTCGGTGGGGACGGCGGCGGCCAGCGAGGCTTCGAGCTTGGCCGTGACCACCTCGAGTGATCTCGGGTTGACGACCTTGAGGAAGTCTTCCTCGGCGGCGGGCTCCGGGACAGTGAACAGACGGTCGTAAAGCCTGACCTCGGCGTCGAGACAGTTGCTGGCACTGACCCAATGGATGGTGCCTTTCACCTTGCGGTCCACGTTGGGTCCGCCGGCGCGCGTCGTGAGATCCGCCGTGCAGCGGATCTCCACAATCTGTCCGCCGGCGTCCTTCACGATGTCATCGCACTTGATGATGCAGGCGTACTTGAGCCGGACCTCGCCGCCCGGCTTGAGCCGGAAGTATTTGGGCGGCGGCACCTCAGCAAAGTCGTCCGCCTCGATGAAGACCTCGCGGGTGAGGGCCACCTGGCGGGTGGTCGGAGTCTCGCTCTGGGGATTGTTGGTGGCGTCGCAGGTGATGACCTCGCCGGCCGGGATGTTGGTCAGGATGATTTTGACCGGCTTGAGCACGGCGAGCCGGCGCGGCGCGATCTGGTTGAGCTCGTCCCGCACCGCGTGCTCAAAGACGGCGATGTCGGTGAGGCTGTCGAACTTGGTGACCCCGACACTCGTGACGAAGCGGCGCAGGGCGCTGGCGGGAATGCCCCGCCGCCGCAGGCCGGAAAGCGTGGGCATGCGCGGGTCGTCCCACCCGGTGACGACCTTCTCATTGACGAGGGTCAGCAGCTTGCGCTTGGAGACGAGCGTGTAACCCGGCGTCAGCTTGGCGAACTCGTACTGGTGCGGCAGGGCGCGGGGCAAGTCGAGGGACTCCAGCACCCAGTCATACAAGGCCCGGTGATCAACGAATTCCAGGGTGCAGACGCTGTGGGTGATGCCCTCGAGATAGTCGCTCAGGCAATGGGCGTAGTCGTAGAGCGGGTAGATGCACCATTGGTCCCCGGCATGGTGGTGCGGCACATGGCGGATGCGGTAGAGCAGGGGATCGCGCAGCCACATGTTGGGCGAGGCCATGTCAATCTTGCTGCGGAGGGAGCGCGCACCGTTGGGGAACTCCCCGGCCTTCATTCGCTGGAAGAGATCGAGATTTTCCGCGACGCTGCGATTCCGGAACGGGCTGTCCTGGCCGGGGCGGTCGGGTGCGCCCCGGTACTTGTCGGTGTCCTCCGGGGTCAGGTCGCAGACGTAAGCCTTGCCTTTGCGAATCAGGGTCAGGGCGTATTCATAAAGCTGCGAAAAATAGTCGCTGGCGAAGAAGGGCTCGCTCCCCGCACCGGGGGCGACCGGGCCAAGGAAGAAATCGGGCTGGCCGTTGCTCGTGACGGCCGCGGGGTGGGCCCCCTTGGGTTTGAAGCCGAGGCAGTGGTCGGCCCAGCCGGCGATGAGCCACTGGACATCCTTCGTGATGGACTCGACGTACTCGACGTCCTCCTTGACCGGGTTGGTATCGTCGAAGCGCAGGTTGCACTGGCCGTGGTTTTCGCGCGCCAGGCCGAAGTTCAGGCATATGGACTTGGCGTGCCCGATATGCAGGTACCCGTTGGGTTCGGGCGGAAAGCGGGTGACGATCTTGGCGTAGCGCTTTTCGGTCACATGACCCGCGACAATGTCACGGATGAAGTCGCTGGGCGCAGGCGCGGGAGAAGTTTGGTCGGCAGGCATGTCTGTCCAAGAAGGTGAATCGCCCCGCGCAAGGCAATGACGCAGTTATTTGGCGGCGGGCGGCGACACGTGAGGGCGGTGGTTGATCAATGATTTTTGCCGGCGGACGACGGGCTTTTCCGGCGCGCGGTGGGCATCACGCCGTCCGCATTCATTTCCTTGAGAATACTGGTGAGATAAGGAATCAGCTGCTTCTTGCGCGAGACCACGCCGGGCAGATCGAAAATCTCGTCCTGCTCGACATGGGCGTATGAGATCCGGCGCGTGAACTCCTGGTCGCCCTGGACGAGCATAAGTGAATTTTGCGTGTTGATATCGGTGACCAGCAGGCAGGCAAAGGCCAGTTTCTCCTCGAGGCGGAGCTCGGCGAGGGCCTTCGTTATGGCTTTGGCGTGCTGCCAGAAGTTGTCAAAGCCGAGTTCCTCCACTTGGGAAACGGCGAACCGCACGCCGTCCTCCTCGTAGATTTTGAAATCCGACCGGACGACCTTGTCCGGCGGGCTGGCGAGAATCACGGACCCTGAGCTGAAGATGACCTTGGCCAGGGCGGCCCCCTTGATCTGCGCATGGGATTCCAGCCACTTGAGCACGGCGGCATCCTTGGGGGTGGAAGTGGGGCTCTGCAGCAGGAGGGTGTCGGAGATGAGGCCGGACATCATGAGGCCCGCCAGATCGGCGGAGGGCTTCAGGCCGTGCCGGCGGAACAGGTCGGCGACTATGGTGCAGGTTGAGCCCACCGGCTCGTTCAGGAACAGAATCGGCTGCGGCGTGGCCATGGGCCCGAGCCGGTGGTGGTCGATGATCTCCGTGATCGTGACCTCGTCCGCACCGGGCACCGCCTGGGTGAGTTCATTGTGATCCACCAGCACCAGGCGGGTGGGAACCGGCTTGAGCAGGTCGGTCTTGGTGATGATGCCCAGGAGTGTGCCATCCTCGCTGGTGACCATCATGGCATGCGGGGAAAACTGGCTGAATTTTTTCCGGATGTCCGCGATGCGCGAGTCGGCGTTGAGGCTGGTGAACTGGCGGTCGACCAAGCCCTCGATGGTGGCGGCGGTGCGGACGAACCACGCCGTGGTGGCGGTGTCATGCGGACTGACGACGATGCTCACGCCGTGCCGCTGCGCGAGGCTGACAATGGCCGGGTCGACCGGCAGATTGCCGCTGACGATCAGGACGCGGATGCCGAGCTCAATCGCCCGCTGCTGGATGTCGCGCCGGTCGCCCACGATGATGATGGACTGGGCGGGCGGGATTTTTTCCTTCTCGGATATCTTCCAGAAGGTGCGGACATCCATCGCGCCGATGCGGACATAGAGTTCCTCGAGGCGGTGTTCCTCCTGGGCATGGAGGACGCTGGCCTTCAGGGTCTGCACGATCCGGGCGATGCTGGTGCGGACCTGGCGCATGGTGCGCGGCTCGTCCAGGCGCGGAATGAAGAAGTGCCCCAGCTGGGCCAGCGTGACCGAGCCGATGACCTGTTTTTTCGGTGAGACCACTGGCAGCACGGTGATGTGATGGTGGTCGAGCAACTGGAGGGCCTCGGCGCAGGTGGTGCCGTCGGTGACCGCGATCGGCTCGGGCGCCATGAGATCGTGGACGCGCGGCGACACATCGCTGAGGTAAACGGGCAGAGGATGGTTGAAGCGGGCCAGGACGGCATCGATCCGGGCGTTGGAGTTGCCGCAGCGGGCCGCCACGTAGCCGGCTTCGCCGCTGGCGGCCTTGAAAGCGGCATAGGCGATGGCCGAGCAGATGGAGTCGGTGTCCGGATTTTTGTGCCCGATGACGAAAGTGGTAGCGGCGTTGGCCATAATGAGGTCGGCCAAGCTACCCGGAGGCCCATGGAAGGTGAAGAAATAAAATTTCCGCCCGCGATGCTCACGGGGCGCGCTCCGCCGGGGTGCCCGTGAGGCTGCCCAGCCCGGCCGGTGGGGTGGCATAGACGCGGGGATTGAGCGCCGGGTTCGCGTTGTAGGGCAGCGCCTGCAGGAGCGCTGCTCCCTTGCGGCCACTGTTGAGGGTGAGTTGGGTGGCGGCTTCGGCGAGGTTGGGGTAAAACTGGACGCTGCCGCCCAGAAACGCGATGTGGCCGCCCGAGTCCCGGTAGGTGCCATTGGCACTGCTCCAGTATCCACTGGGCAGCAAGCCCCGTGAAAAGGCCACCGGAGTTGTCGGGGCGTCGGTCAGGCGAAGACCACCGACCAGCTCGAAGCTGAGGACCCGATTGTTCACGAAACTCGGATCGAGCACGTTGTGGTCGTCGGGGCTGACGATTGCCGTGGGGTAGGTGCCGTTGAATTGGGGGTCATTCTTGGTAAAATAGAAATTGGGGTCGGTGAGCAGCCCGCGCTGCGCCAGGATCCCGGCCCAGAGGAAGGGGCCGGCGCCCCCCGTGACGGAGGGCGGAATCTGGCCGGCCAGCGCGGCCGGGTCGGGCAGGCGGTCGTTATTGTCGGCGGCATAAAGCGTGGCGGCCTTCACGATCTCGCGGAGATTGCTGGCATCAACCGTGCGCTGGGCAGCCTCCCGCACCCGGCCGACGGTGGGGAAGATCAGGGCGGCCAATATACCCACAATGGCGATGACCGTGAGCAACTCAATGAGGGTGAACCCCGCGGGACGCGAAGGACGATCTGCGATTGGCATGATGATTCGGCCCGCGCCCACTCCAGAAAGTGCCCGCAGCGATACAAGCCCAATTTTTAGTGAGGGCTGGACAACGGCGCCGTCTTTGGTGGAATGGCGAAATCATGATCGTTTATCTCGATGGCAAGTACGTGGATTCCAGCGAAGCCAAGGTTTCCGTCTTCGATCACGGGCTCCTCTACGGCGACGGCATCTTTGAGGGCATCCGGCTCTACGGTGGCAACATCTTCCGGCTCGAGGAGCATCTGGAGCGGCTGGAGTATTCCGCCAAGGCCCTGATGCTGACGGTACCACTGTCCCGGGCCGACATGGCCGAGGTCGTGTGCGAGACCTGTCGCCGGAACAAGCTGACCGACGGCTACATCCGCCTCGTCATCACCCGGGGAGCGGGCGATCTCGGACTGGCGCCCTGGCTGTGCGAGAAACCCACGCTCTTCATCATCGCCAACAAGATCTCGCTCTATCCGCAGGAGCATTACGACAACGGCCTGAGCATCGTGACGGTGCCGACCCGCCGCATTTCACCGGACATGCTTCCCGCGACGGTGAAGTCGCTGAATTATCTCAACAACATCCTGGCCAAGATCGAGGCGAAGCAAGCCGGCGCGCTTGAGGCCATCATGCTCAACGCGCAGGGTTACGTGGCCGAGTGCACCGCGGACAATATTTTTGCCGTGCACAAGGGCGAGATCCTCACCCCGGCGGCTTCCTCGGGCGCGCTCAAGGGCATCACCCGGGGCACGGTATTCGACATTGCCAAGGAGATTGGCATTCCCCTGCGGGAGGCCGAATTGACCCGCTATGATATCTGGTGTGCGGACGAGTGCTTCCTGACCGGCAGCGGGGCCGAGGTCATTCCCGTGGTAAAGCTGGATGGCCGGGTCATCGGCACGGGCAAGCCCGGTCCGATCACCGGCCGGGTGCTGACGAGTTTTCGCCAGAAGGTATTGGTGGAAGGCACGCGGATTTAAGGCCACCG
>JBAXWQ010000121.1:0-9424 GCA_037128315.1 Opitutia bacterium
GCGGGTTGAGGGAAACGTCTCCGGCGATGATGCCGAGTTCGCCGGCTCCGGTCGGCCACGGGCCGAGCGCGGGCGGCAAACCGTGGGTCCCGAGGCGCTGGCCGGCGGGACCGTTCACCGTCCGGTAAAGCCAGGTGGCCATCAAATGGTCCGCGAGCTCACTGCCCGCATTGGGCGGGGCCAGCATGACTATCCGGCCCAGATTGGGAATCCGGTGGTCCCGCAGGTAACAGCGCAGCAATATCCCGCCCATGGAATGGGTGACGAAATGCACGCGGGCCGACGAGCGGTGCGCGGCCACCAAGGGGCCCAAATAATTTAGCGCCAGCTCCTCGATGGACTGTTCGCGCGAAGGGTAGGTGAGGTTGACGACTTGGTAGCCGTCCTGCCGGAGCATCTGCTCCACGCGATAGAAGGACCAACGCGAGCGGCCCAGCCCATGGAGCAATATGACGGTCTCACCGGTTGCGGCGCGAACCTCCGCGGTCACGCACAGCAGGGTCAGGAGGAGCAGGACCAGGCGGGGCGTGACGCGATCAGCCATGGCGGGCACGAAGTGAGGTCACCGCCCGCCAGGTGACGGCGCCGACCACGATGGTCCCGCCGCCCAGCGCCAGCGGGCTGGGCTTCTCGCCGAGGAAGAGCAGCACCCAGATGGGATTGAGAATCGGCTCGATGATCGGGATGAGCACGGCCTCGAGTGCCGTCACGTGCTTGAGGGCCCGGGCATAGAGCAGATACGCGAGGCCGAGCTGCACGACGCCCAGCAGCAGGAGGGACACCATCCCGCGCTGGTCCAGGGGCGGGGCCGACCACATCACGGGAAGACCGATGAGAAAACCGAGGGCGTTGCCCAAGATGATGGATTCAATGGGCGAGCCGTCCTTTTGCTTGCGCAGTAGCAGAATCATCACCCCGAAGCACATCCCGCTGGCAATCGAAACGATGATGCCGGCCAGGTCGTGCAGGCGCAGGCCGTCGAAAAGAAAAATCCCCATCCCGACGAAGGCGGCCAGAATGGTCAGCCAGTCGGCCCGGTAGGCGCGCTCCCCCAGCAGCCAGGCGCCGAGCAGGGCGACCCAGACGGGGGCGGTATACTGGAGCAAGATGGCATTGGCCGCGGTGGTGAGCTTGTTGGCGGCGGCGAAGAGGACCGTGCAGCCGGCGTAAGCCACGGCGGCACCGATCTGGAGGGGCGACCAGGTGAAGCGCAGATTGCGGCCGCAGACCAGGAGCAGGAAAACGGTGGCCACGACGGCCCGGCCCCCGGCGACGGCCAGCGGCGGCCAGTTGACGGATTTCAGCAGCACCCCGCCAAAGCTCCAGCACAACGCCGCGAGCAGGAGCAAACCGACGGATTTTTTGTGGGCGGCATCGTTCACGCAGCCATTACGCATGACGGAAAGTTCGCGGCTTGGGAACACGGAAACCAGTGCTCTGCCCCGATCCCGGCGCTATCTCTCTGGCACACGGCGAGGGCGGTATATCCGGCGGCGCGGCCGGGTATCCGCATCAATGTTGGCAAATTTTTGCCGGATTGATGGAGAAGCCGCCGGGGCCTTCAGCAAATTTACCGCGCTGGGCCAAGAACTCAATCAAGGCACCTGCATCCATGTTCTCGGCGGAACAGGTATGAAAGCGGGCGGTGGGGCCAAATTTGCTGATGATCGCAGTCTCGAGCGAGGCCCGCGAATAAACCTGGTTCGCGGCGACCATCATTTCGATCACTTCGTGGCCATGGATTTGCTGGGGCATGGGACAATGCTTATCGCCGTTCTCGGCCCAGGGCCACTGAATTACTCATTCCCTCTGGGCCTAGTCCCCTACGGAGCTTGTTCCGGCTTGGTCGGAATGTAGGAGCCTGCTTGCAGGCGATTCGGAACGCCGTCCAACGGACCAACCGCTGAATCGCCTGCAAGCAGGCTCCTACAATAACGAAAGGAAACGGGGCCTGATGGGTTTGACCAAAGGCCCAGGAGCTTGCGCCGGTTTATTTTGCCGCGGCTTGCGCGAAGGACTCGAGCACCTTGCCCGCGGTCAGCAGCTCGGGCAGCACCACGGGGTCGGGCTTGCCGGGGGCGTAGATGAGATTGAACGGCACCGCGGAACGGTTCCAGCGGGCGAGTTCGGCCGTGATCTTGGGGTCGCGGTTGGTCCAGTCACCGCGGAGCAGCACGACATTCTTCCGCTGGAGTTCAGTCAGCACAGCCTGGTCGTGAAACACGGCGGCCTTGTTGGTCTGGCAGGTGGCGCACCAGCGGGCGGTGAAGTCCACGTAGACAAACTTGCCCGCGGCCTGCGCGGTCGTGATGGCCTCGGGGCTCCACTTTTCCCAGGTGACCTGGTACGTGCCGGCCGGGCCGGCTTCAACCGACTTGGGCCAGCCGGTGTAGAGTCCGCCCGCCAGCAGCACGGCGGCGAACACCCGGCCGAACAGCTGCCGCTTGGGCTTGCCATGCGCCTGACCGAAACGGCCGTAGGCCCACGTCGCCATCGCCACGAGCACGAAACCAAAGGCAATCAGCAGGAGAGCGTTGTCATCATCCCGGGTCTGGCCCGCGAGCACCCACAACAGCCAGCCCACGGTCGCATACAGCGGGAAGGCCATGAATTGCTTGAAGGTCTCCATCCACGCGCCGGGCTTCGGGAGCATTTTGATGGCTTGCGGGAAGATCGAGAGCAGCAGGTAGGGCAGCGCGAGGCCGATCGCGATGGCGGTGAAGATCAGGATCGACTCGAAGGCGGACAGGGACAGCGCCGCGCCCAAGGCCGGCGCCAGGAAGGGGGCGCTGCATGGGGTCGCGACCAGCGTGGCCAGCGCGCCGGTGAAAAAGGAACCGGAGAAACCCTCCTTCATCTGCAGCTCGCCGCCCACGCCGGTCGCGGACAGGCCGATTTCGAACAGCCCGCTCATGTTGAGGGCGAAGATGAGCATGAACACCGCCATGCCGAAGACGAAGACCGGGGACTGCAGCTGGAAGCCCCAGCCGAGTTGCGAACCGCCGGCCCGCAGCACCAGCAGCACCCCCGCCAAGGTCCAGAAGGAGAGCAGCACCCCGAGGGCGAACACGAGGCCATGCGCGGTGATTTTCTTCCGGTCATTGCCCGACTGGTTGACGAAACCGAGGATCTTGATGCCCAGCACGGGAAAGACACAGGGCATGAGGTTGAGGATCATGCCGCCGACGAAGGCGAGGAGGAGGGTGCCGAGCAGGCTGCCGGCGGCAGCTGGCGGAGAAACCTGAGACTTGAGGCCTGAAACTTGGGGGTCGGAGGGCGGCGCGGAAGGGACTCCGCGCCCTACCTCGTTGGCGAATGCCACATCGATGGCGAGGCCGTCGTAGCCTGAGCCGGCGCTCCAGCCGTTGGCAGAGGCGAGGACGCCGGTCAGCTTGGCGGTGGCCTTGTCAGCGGTGGGATCGAGCGGGGCAGTGATGACCCATGCGCCATTTTCCCGGGTAACCGTGTTGGACTGGGAGTAATCCGTGTAGCCATCAGCGGCGAAGAAATGCAGGTCGGCGGGCTGGTGCGTGGTGCCGGGCTGGGGGGTGAGGCGCAGCGTGGCGGTCTTGTCGTTGTGCGAGGCGGTCACCGTCCAGCCGGTCGCCGGCTTCGGCAGCTGGCGGCGGGTCGCGGCGATGGCGCCGGTCCACTTGCTGTCAGCCGGCGCACTTCCGGTGGCGACCGGGAAAGTGATCTCGAGCTTGGCATCACCCGGCATGCAGACGTCCTTGCACATGAGCCATTCGGCCACGGCGGAGAACGTGGCGGTGGCGCCCGGGGTCAGGCCGGCCGGGGCGGTGATTTCCACGAGCAGATAATTCTCATCTATATAACCGTTGCCGGTGATCTTGCCGGCGGTGTCCTGCACGACGTGCGGCGTCGGCCATTGGATGGCTCCGGCCTTGAAGCCGGCCGGCAGGGTCCAGGTCAGGGCGGTGGGATAACCCGTGCCCGGCGCGACCCAGTAGCTGTGCCAGTGCGGCTCGTGCTGCATGCGCAGGGCAACGGTGAAGGACTTGCTGGGCTCGATGGCCGCGACATCGGACACCAGGGTGACCGTCACGGCACCTTTTTTCACGGACGGGGATTCCGCCGCGAGCAGCCCGTTCGACAGGCTCAGGGCAGGCAGGAGAATCAACAAGGCAAGGAGCAGGCGGGACAGTTTCATCTGGGAGTGAGAGTAATGGGAAGCGGGCTTATTTCAAACGGGACAATCGACCGGACGATGCCCCCGCCGGGCCCAAAGACAAGGCTCCGGCCATAGTCCGATGGTACTAGGGTAGGTCTTTATCCTCAACACACCCCGGAAGCGAACTTGTCTGACAAGTCACGCGATGTTCATGGCTAATGCATGTGTTGCGAGCGCCTACCGGTCTCCCGAGGGGCGTTTGGCGCAGGGTAGGGCGAATGGTAACCGATGAGCCGATCTGGCAAGCTCAAGGGCCCGAGCCTGCCGCGGCTCAGCCGTCCTGCCGGCCTTAGGTTTGGCGACGGCCGGAGGATTCGCTTTTCCCGATCATCTAGGCGCCGGTGGGGCGGTTCTGCCGGGTGACGAGGTGCGTGAACAGCAGTGACCAGAAGCAGAGCACGACGTTGAAGAGTGGGATCTGCAGCGCGGCAGGCAGGGCGTAGACGCAGCAGACCACCGGCACCCAAATCGACCAGGTGGTCAGCAGCGCCGGGAACACCCGGCGGTAGTACCAACGGCCGGCGCGCAGGTCGGCCAGCAGGGGTGCCCAGCGGAAGCCCGCGTCCTTCCACGCAAAACACATGATCCCGACGGGCGCGGCATAGAACGGGTTGAAGCCAAACTGGTCGGTCACGACCTTGCACGCGATGGTGCCGGCGCCGGTCCTGTCGCCGTACAGCCACGACAGGATGCGATACCACAGGTCCACCTCGGCGCCCTTCCATGCCCAGAAGAGCGAGAAAAAAAGCAACAGCGGCCAGGGAGTGGTCGCCCGCGTCGCCGGGTTCAGCCGCAGGTAGAGAAAGGGCAGCACGCCGCCGCAGAGGGCGGACGCGAGGGCCGAGAAGGCGTAGCCGCCCTCCGTGCGCCAGACCGCGAGGCGGTTGAAGAAGCCGTGGGCCGCGGGTAGGAAATAATAAGCCAGCACCAGCGTGAGGGCGACCGCTTGGAGCGCGAGGCCCGGCCCGATGAGGGTGCGGGCACTGTGCAGACCGGCGCGCCAGGGGGCTTCCTCGGGGGTGACAGTGGCGGGCATGCCAGCCGATGGGAATGGGCCGGGGCGGGGAGGGCGAGAGTGTTTTTGACCACGGACAACCCGGAAATTCAAAAATCAAACCAGGTAGGCTCCGGCAAAATTATCGAGGTTCATCCGTGAAATCCGCTGTCATACCGGCCCGGGATTTTTGCCCGGGCCATTGACGAAGCCAAGGGCATCGCCTTTGTTCGGGCATGGCCCCCGATTTTGCCGACCTGGAACAGCGCTGCGTGGCCGCCTTGACGGCGCAGGCCGGTGATGCGGCCCACGATCTGGCGCATGTGCGGCGCGTGGTGGCGAACGCCCGGGGACTGGCGGCGACGGAGCAGGCGCGGCTGGACGTGGTGCTGCCCGCCGCGTGGCTGCATGATTGTGTGACCGTGCCGAAGGATTCGCCCCAGCGGGCCGGGGCTTCGCGGCTGGCGGCGGCCCAGGCCGTGGCGTGGTTGCGCGCCTGGGATTATCCGGCGGCTGGCCTGCCCGACATCGCCCATGCCATCGAGGCGCATAGCTTCAGTGCCGGCATCGCCCCGCGCACCATCGAGGCGAAGGTCGTGCAGGATGCCGACCGACTGGAGGCCATCGGGGCGGTCGGCCTGGCGCGTTGCCTGATGCTGAGCGGCGAAATGGGCCGTCCCTTGTATGCGGCGGCGGATCCGTTTTGCGAAAAAAGGCCGCCGGATGACGGCGTGGCCGCGGTGGACCATTTCTACACGAAGCTGCTGAAACTGGAGGGCACGATGCAGACCGCCAGCGGCCGCCGCGAGGCGCGGCAGCGGACGGAATACCTGCGCGGCTTCCTCGCCCAGCTGAAGCACGAGATCGACCCGAACCACAAGTAACCGGTGGGGTTACTTGTGGTTGGCGTGCGTCCGGCCATTGGCTTTGCCGGTTTGTAAGATAATACGCGACCAACCCGAGTCCTCCAGAATGAGGAACTGCAGGGATGCGGGTTCTGCATTCGTAAGGATGATGAAGATCATGGCGCGCAGGGATCGGCTTTCGCGCGAGGCGAAGGCTCGCAGGGACACGAGCCCTCCAGCGTTGCAAGGCGCTGGGCTGGGAGGGCCCGCGTCCCGGCGGGCTGGCGCAAGAGCATCGGGATCGGGAGGTCACTGGAACTGGCCAAAAACTCTTTGCACCGGTGGGGCGGGGCGGTTTGCTGGCGGCCGTGGCAGACACGCAGCCGACGGTCCAGGTGACAGGCGCCGGATTTTTCCCCTCCTGGCGGACGGGGCGCTGCGGCCTGCTGGCGATCGGCTGGGGCTGGGTAATGGCGACTGGGACCCTGCGCAGCGCCGAGCACCAACCTTCGCCCGAAAACCGGCCGGTGCAGGCGCTTGCTGCCGGGTATGTGTCGTCGGACACCTGCCGTTCCTGCCATCCGGGGAATTACGCCAGCTGGCACGCGTCCTTTCACCGGACCATGACGCAAATTGCCACGCCGGAGAACATCGCGGCGTCCCTCGACGGCTTGGAGCTGACCTATGATGGGTGGGATTATCGCGTCGACCGCGGGGGCCGGGGTTATGCGGTGCGCCGCAAACCGCAGGGTGCGCCCACCACCGCGTATGGCGCGCCGCAGGCGGTCGTGCTGCTCACCGGCTCGCATACCCTGCAGATCCTCTGGCTGGAGACGGGCGCGGGGCGGACGCTCGTGCAGTTTCCCTTCGCCTACATCGTGGCGGAGAAAAAATGGGCGCCGGTGCAGCAGACCTTTCTGCTGCCGCCGGAGGCCGGCCAGTTCTATGCGGCGGGGGAGTGGAACGGGGCCTGCATGGACTGCCATGTGACGCAGGGGCGGTCGCGGTTTGTGGCGGACAACACGTTTGATTCGCAGGTGAGTGAATTCGGCATCGCCTGCGAGGCCTGCCACGGGGAGGGCCGCGAGCACATCGCGAAGAACCGCAATCCCGTGCGCCGGTTCGCCCTGCATCTGGGGGGCGGCGCCGATTCGACGATCGTCAATCCGGCCCGGCTGACCGGACCCCAGTCGTCGCTCGTCTGCGGCCAATGCCACAGCATCTGGGCGTTCAACAACATGGCGGACAAGATTGCCTGGAACCAGCACGGGGGAAAGTTTCCGCCGGACGGCAAACAGCTCGACCGCCGCTGGGTGGTGCAGCCCGGGGGCCAGGACCACCCGCAGCAACGGGCGATGCTGCAGCAGACCAACCCGCATTTCTTCGGCGACCGCTTTTGGGGCGACGGCATGGTGCGCGTGACCGGGCGCGAGTTGAATGGCACGATGGCCTCGCCCTGTAACTCGGGGGGCAAGTTCTCGTGCCTGTCGTGCCATGAGATGCACCCCGCCGCGGCGGGGGAGCCAGCGGGGGCAACCTGGAAAAACGACCAATTGAAGCCCGGCGGTGAAAGCGACCAGGCCTGTTTGCAGTGCCATGAGGGTCTCCGGGCCAAGCTGACGGCGCACACGCATCATGCGGCGGAATCTTCAGGCAGCCGCTGCTACAATTGCCACATGCCGCACACGACCTACGGGCTGCTGCGCGCCATCCGCAGTCACCAGGTATCCTCGCCCACCGTGCGGGAGAGCACGGAGCACGGCCGGCCCAATGCGTGCAATCTCTGTCACCTCGACCAACCGCTGGCGTGGACGGCCGGCAAGCTGGCCGAGTGGTACGGGCAGAAAGCCCCGGAGTTGGCGGCCGACGACCGCGAGTGGGCGGCGGGGGCCCAGTGGCTGCTGAAGGGCGATGCCGCGCAACGGGCGCTGGTGGTGTGGAGCATGGGGTGGGGGCCGGCCCAGCGGGCGGCGGGCCGCAACTGGCTTTATCCCTACCTGATTTTCACCCTCAACGACCCGTACGCCGCCGTGCGCTTCATGGCATGGAAATCACTGCAGACGCTGCCGGGCTTCACGGGGTACGCGTTCGATTACACGGGGGATGACGCCGCGCAGAAGACGGCCCTGGCCGGGGCCTATCAGAAGTGGTGGCAGGAGTTGCGCCCGCGGGGTGAGGCGTTCCGCGCGCCAACGATCCTCGAGCCGGCCGGACGATTCCGGACGGAGGTGTTCGAGCGCCTGCTCAACCAGCGGGACAACCGGAAAGTTTTTCTCGCGGAGTAGGGTGAGGTAGGGCGGCGAGTCCCTTCGCCGCCGCGGCGCGCTCGGAGAGCGCGCCCTACCTCGGCCCGCAGGCCCTCCATGGCCTCGATCACCGCTCGTGGCGGGGAGAGGTGGAATGAGTCCGGCGGAGAAAAATATCGCCATCTGCTGGGTTGCCTCCGGCCCGGCTTGGCGCAATGAGAGGGACCGCACACGCTGTTATTCATGAACCCCTCCGATCGTCATCTCCGCTTTGGCTGGTGGGCGCTGTTGGTTTCGCTCGCCCTCGGCGTGGTCCTTGAGACCCTGCACGGTTTCAAGCTCGGCTGGTACCTCGACGTCGGCCACGAGATGCGGCGACTGATGTTCACCCTGGCGCATGCGCACGGCACGCTGCTGGCGCTGGTGAACATTGCCGCCGGGCTGACCCTGCGGGCGGTGCCGGGCTTTGCGCTGATTCCCCGGGCGTCGTGGTCGTTGCTATGGGGCTCGGTCCTGTTGCCGGCGGGATTTTTCCTCGGCGGGCTGGTGATCCACGATGGCGACCCGGGGCTGGGCATAGTGCTGGCCCCCGTCGGGGCGCTGCTGGTGCTTTACGGCGTGGGCTGCGTGGCGCGGGATCTGGCGAAGGGGAAGTAATACCAATAGCCCTAAGCTTTTGTTCGAATCCCAAAGGTAGGGCGCGGATTCCACCTTGTCCGTCGTAGCCCTGAGCATGTCGAATGGGGCGAAGTCGGATCCGCTCCGGGCGCGCGCCGCGGACGACGGCGGGCAGCGGAGTGCCCGCCCTACCTAGAGCGTTTTCGAGTATGTTGGACGCGCCTTGTTGTAGCCGGCCTCGCTGAGGCCGGTCTGAGGAACCGGGGTCAGCGACCCCGGCTACACGCGCCAACCTAAACCGAAATTGCTCTAGCTGCCGCTATAAGAGGTATAAATTCAAAGGACGATTGGTATAAGGGGCCAATTCGATGATTTGGTGTAGCGACAGGCGTCTCGGCCTGTCGGGTTCGGCCATCGATCCCAAATTCCACAGGCACGGAGGCCTGTGGCTACACATACGGCTACCGCTACTTCTTCAGCGGGACGACCAGCTGGGCCTCGTTGTAGCCGAGGGTCAGCTCACCGGGCG
>JBAXWQ010000122.1:0-9418 GCA_037128315.1 Opitutia bacterium
GATTTCGATCGGGTAGCTTTTTGGCTGCAGCACAACTTCAAGACGCGTCGGCACAGCCCACCTTAAAGATCAGGCGCTGGGGAAGGTCAATGCCCGTGACGTTGCCATCCGCGCATGTCCGGCTCCACCCGGCCAGCCTAGGGAATGAACACTAGCAGCTTCAGCTGGTCTGCCCGTCAAAAAAATTTCTATACTGGCATCATGGGTATCCGGGATGCGCAACGATGGGGAGTGATGATGATCCTCCTTCTGCTCGCGGCCGACCCGACCCGCGCCGCGAACGAGCTGCAGGATCCCTGGATCCGCGGCATATTCACCGGCCGTTCGCCGCGCCCCGTGACCGTGGAGGCCCGCGAGGCCTGGCAGAATGCCCAGACCCTCGCCGCGCAGACTCCGGGAGCGTTCGTGCTCGTCGGGGGTGGCTCATCGATGCAGCCACTCTACCAGCCAGGCACCATTTTGGTCCTGCAGCCTCGCGGCTATGAAAAACTGGAGCGCGGCCAGACCGCCCTCTACCGCAACCAGGCCGGGAAGGTCGTGGCCCACGTGCTCATCACGAAGGCCCGGGACGGCTGGCGGGTGGCTGGCCTCAACAATCGCATGCATGACATGGAGCCCGTGCTGGCGACCAACCTGGTGGCCGTGGTGATCGCCGCGTACCGGCCCGTGGGGACGGGGGCGGCCCAGCCGGTGACGTACGCCCTCCGCTAAGTCCCACCGGGCGGCAGCGCCCAGCGGAGAAATTCGGGCAAGGCCCGCGCCCAGGTGGACTCATGGTGCTCGCCGCCCTCGATCTCGTGGTAGGCCAGATCCCGGCCGGGCACGAAACCCTTCCCTTCCAGCTCGGTGATCAGCTCTCGCGTGTCCTGAATGGCATCAATCACCCCGTCCCCATCGCGATCCGCCGTCTCATCGCGGGTGCCGGCCTCGAACCACAGGCGCAGCGGGGGTTTGCCCGCGGTGAGTCGCACCTGACGGTGGGCCATCCGGCTCGCCTGCTGCGCGGCAACGCTGGAGTTGTCGGCGCGCCACCAGAGCGAACCGGAGAAGACCCCGGCGAGCCCGAAGACCTGCGGCCGCCGCCAGACGGAGTCAAAGGCGCACAAGCCGCCCATGGACGCGCCGAAGACGCCGGTGTGCACCGGCTCGCTGGCCACATGGTAGCGCTCGCGGACCGACGGCAGCACCACGCCGGCGAGCAGCTCCTGAAACGCCCGGGCCGAGCGGCCCCGCTCCGCATAATCGAGGGCGCCCGCCGTGCCATACTCCTCGATGCGCGCCGGCGAGGCGGGTACTGCGACCACGACGACGGGCTCGATCTGGGCCCCGCCCACCAGTTCGTCGAGGGTCTCCGCCAGCCGCCACTGCGGCATGGTCTGGCCGTCGAGCGCCAGCAATATCGGATAGGCCCGCGGGCGGTCAGGATCATAACCCGGCGGCAAGTACACCTGCGCGGGGCGCGGCGCCACGCCCCGCACCTCGAAGCTCTCGGTCTCCTTGACAACGGTGTGATCGGCCGGCGACCGGGACCACCACTTGCGTTCGCGACTCATCGGGACGGCTCCCGCATTTGCAGGGCGGCCACCACCCGGCCCAACCATTGGGTGAATGTCTCTTTAAATTTGGTGTCGCTCTCGGTGCACGGCAGCAACCGGCTGGCGCCACAGTGCGCCAGATCAGCATCGAGCTGCCGGCCACAACCGCAGAAGTTCCGGTAGTTGGCCGAGCCCAGGGCAAAGACCGCATAGTGCAGCTGCGGCAGCTGCGGGGCATCCGGCTTTTGCCAGGCGGCGCAAAACCCCGCCGCATCCGGAGGGGGCGCCCCCTCACCCCAGGTGCTGGCGATGAACAAGGCCTGGTCGAACTCCTGCAACCGGACCGGCGGGAACTCCGCCATGTTCTCCACCACGGAACGGATCCCCGCCTGTTCCAGCCGCTGGCCGGCCCAGTGCGCCAGGGCCTCGGCATTGCCGGAAACGGTGGCGTAAAGAATGGCAACGGTCATGCGTCAAAATTACGGAGGGTTCCGGCGGGATGTCCACCCCGCGTGAAAGCGGATGGAATTTTATATCCCGGCGCGGAAAATTGTGGGCCGGGTGTCCTCACCCGGCAGCAAGACCTGACCGGAGCCATCGAGAGCCCGCGCTTGCCGAGCCATAGCATCGCGTGAAAGCTGGTCCCGGCGGGCCAATCTTTCTCTTTCCTCTTTCTCTTAATCGTTCTCTCGTTCAGCTCCATCCCGCTTAAGGTCGAGAGAAAGAGAAAGATTACGATTCTGAGAAAGATTTGATTCGAACCCCGGGAGGCCCCCTGCCTCACCCCCCCTCTGCGCGCTTGCGCTCCCGGCCCTTCGCTGCCGGAATCACCGGCCTATGAGTTCGACGTCCACCCCACCGTCCACGCCCATGGCACAGGACACCAGCGGCATTTTTGGCCAGCCCCGCGGGCTGACCAACCTGTTCTTCACGGAGCTATGGGAACGCTTTGGTTATTATGGCATGCGCGCCCTGCTGACCCTCTTCATGGTCGCACCGATCGCCCGGGGCGGGCTCGAGTTCAGCACCAAGACGGCCGGCATGATCTACGGCACGTACACCATGAGTGTCTATATGCTCTCGATCCCGGGCGGCTTCATCGCCGACAACTTCCTCGGCGGCCGCGCCGCCGTGCTCTGGGGCGGCATTATCATCGCCATTGGCTACTTCACCCTCGCGATCCACTCGTCGACCGCGTTCTACGCCGGCCTGGTGCTGGTGGCCTGCGGCACGGGACTGCTCAAACCCAACATCAGCTCGATGGTCGGGGCGCTGTACAGCCGCGAGGATCCCCGGCGGGACGCCGGTTTCTCGATCTTCTACATGGGCATCAATGTCGGCGCCTTCCTCGCCCCGCTGATCACCGGCTGGCTGGCGCAGAGCGACGCCTTCAAGGGCATGCTCACCGGTTGGGGCATGGATCCCGCCCGCTCCTGGCACTGGGGCTTCGGCGCCGCTGGCGTCGGCATGACCATCGGCCTGATCGTCTATGTGCTGCAGCTGCATCGGCTGGACAATGTCGGGCACGCTCCCGCCGCCGACCAGCCCCGCCCGTGGGGCAAACTGGTGGGCGTCCTCGGCGGTGCCGCGTTGTTGTTCGGCGTGGTACGGCTCGGCGACACCAACCCGGCCTTCGCCTGGATCAGCTACGGCTACGTCGTCATTCCCGTCCTCGCCATTTTCTGGTTCGGGACGCGCAACGACCCCAGCATGAAACGCATGGCCGCCATCTTTGTGTTCTCTCTCTGCGCGATCATCTTCTGGGCGATCTTTGAGCAGGCCGGCACCACCATCCAGCTGTTCGGCGACCAGCTGACCAACAATGTCATTTTTGGTTACAACTTCCCTTCCGCCTGGTTCCAGTCGGTCAACTCAATCTGGGTCATCTCCCTCTCGCCCGTCTTCGCCTGGCTCTGGGTGAAACTGGGCGACCGACAGCCCTCCAGCCCGATGAAGTTCACCATCGGGCTGTTTTTCCTCGCGCTGTCGTTCCTCCTGATGATTCCCGCCGCCAAGCTCACCGGCGAGGGCAAGGTCAGCCCGATGTGGATCGTCGGCCTGTTTTTTCTCCAGACCCTCGGCGAGCTCTGCCTCAGCCCCGTCGGCCTGAGCACCCTGACCAAACTCGCGCCCGCCAATCTCGTCGGCCTGGTCATGGGCATCTGGTTCCTCGCCGCCTCGCTCGGCAACAAGCTCGCCGGTGTGCTCTCGGGCGAATTCACCGCCACCGACGCCCCGGCCCTGGCCGCCTTCTTCGAAAAACAGGCCCTCTGGGTCGGCATCGCCACCGTCGCCCTGCTGGTGAGCGTGCCGTGGGTCCGGAAACTCATGGGCAACGTGCGCTGAACCCCTTCGGCTTCGGCTCAGGGCCTGAGCAGTACAGGATCAGACCCCGCGAGTTGGCAAAGAAAAGGCGCGGGTCCCCCCGCGCCTTTTTATAACACCTGATCTTGCCCCAAAGGGTCGGGGTTCGCATGCGTACAGCGGGCCAGCTAAAACGCACACGAACCCCTTTGAGCACCTTTCGCCCCCGTTACCAGGCGCGAAAACTGCACCACCATGTAACCACAGCCGTCCGCATTGGCGGAGGCCGGAAACAGCCTGAATTCAGGTGCGCGCGGCCCCTCTTGGTGAGTAGTCGCCCGCCCTCGGCCGGACGTCGTTATTTGATCCGCACCACCCGCACCCAGCCGCCATTCTGGTCGTAGAGCCGCCAGCTGCCGTAGACTTTTTCGATAAGGACCGCGGGAGAGTCGGTGGGCTTCGAGTAGAAAACCCCGGGCTCCGCCTGTTTCCAGACCTGCCCGTTCTCAAGCGCAAACTTGGTGGCGCCGTCCCAGCCGCTGTAGGGGCCGGCGATGCGGGTGAGAATGCGCGTCTCCGCCTCCCGGGCCTGTTGCTGCTCCTGGCGTGCCTCGGCCTTGGCCTGGGCCTTGACCTCGGCCTTCACTTCCACCGCCACCTCCGCCTTGATCTCGGCTTTCACTTCCGCTTTGACCTGCGTCTTCACCTCCTCGTGGAGCTCGGCGCGGGTTTTTTCCCGGACAAGCCGGTCGCGCTGTTGCCGGTCCTGCTGGACGTAGGCATTGAGCGCCGCGAGTTGTTCTGGGGTCAGCTGATTCAAGCCGGCCGCCTGACGTTGCTCCGGTGAGAGCCGATCGATGAATTGTTCTTGGGCGGGCGAAACCGCCCCCAGCGCAGCCAGGGACAAGCCGGCCGCAAGCATGAGCTTCATGCTCCAGTTGTCAGCGTCGCCGCGGATCAGCGCAAACGTTTTTCCGGGGTGCGGCGGGGCTGCCGCCCGCTCAGGTATCGGCCGGCGGGGGCCTGGGCTCGAGCACCACGCCGGAGATCCGCCAGCCGGCCGCCTCCTGCACCAGCCGGTAGCGGTAGTTCGTGCTTCGCTTCAATTTGTCCGTCACCGTCACCGGCAGCTCGGCCGCGCCGGCGCCGTTGTCGTGGACCAGGCCCAGGTCCGACTGTTGGTGCTGCAGCAACGGGGCATAGCCACGCTGCATCAGCAGCCCGAACAGGCGCTCGTCAAATTGCGCCCGGATGCCCCGGGAGGCGAACGCATAGGCGGCCGGCAGGTTGCCCGCCCGCAGGGCCGCCAGTTGCGCCGCAACCACCGCCTTCACCGCCTGGCTGGTATTTTTCTGGCTGATCCGCATCGCCGGCTCGATCGCCGGCAGGTTCGCCCCCAGGCCCAGCAGCAGGGCCAGGCCGAGCAAAATCCGTGGTCTCATGCCTCCAGACCGAAAACCGCCCGGGCGTAATTTTCAACCGAGAAGGGCTGCAGGTCGTCGGGTTGTTCGCCGAGCCCGATGAAGTAGATGGGGATTTTCAGCTGCCGGTAAATCCCCACGAGCGCCCCGCCGCGGCTCGTGCCGTCCAGCTTGGTCACCACCAGGCCGGTCAGGCCGAAGCTCTGGTGAAACACCTTCGCCTGCTCGATGGAGTTGGCGCCTAGGCTGCCATCCACCACCAGCCAGCGATGGTGCGGCGCCGTCGGGTCGTTTTTCTGCAGCACGCGGCGGATCTTAGCCAGTTCCTCCATCAGGTTGCCCTTCGTGTGCAGCCGGCCGGCGGTATCCACGATCAGCCAGGCCTTGCCGCGCGCCTTGGCGGCCTGCCACGCATCGAACGCCACTGCCGCCGAGTCCGCCCCGGTGTGGCTGGCGACGATCTCGATCTCCAGCCGATCGGCCCAGCTCTTCAGCTGCTCCACCGCCGCGGCGCGAAAGGTGTCGCAGGCCGCGACCAGCACTGACTGCCCCTCGCCCTTCAACTTGTGTGCGAGCTTCGCCGTCGTCGTGGTCTTGCCCGAGCCGTTGACGCCGATCAGGCAGATGACCTGGGGCAATTTTGTGGCCGGGGTCGCTGCCCCCGGACCGGGGCCGCCGGCCCCGGCTACCCCCTCCAGCTTTCCCTCGCTGCCCGCCAGCACGCGCCGGAGCACCGCCGCGCCGATGACCGCCGCCTGCTGCCCCTTGAGCCCCGCATCCTGCCGGTAGGCGGTCTTGATCTCCTCGAGAATCTCCGTCGTGGTCTCGACGCCGAAGTCGGCGGTGTAGAGCGCCTCCTCCAGCTCGTCGAGCGAGGCGGCATCGATCTTCCGGCCGCCGAACAGGCCGTGCGTCTTGGCCGCGATGGCCGTGACCGTCTTGGCGAAGCCGGCCTTGAATTTCTTGAAGAGGGAGAACATGGAATATGGAACTCAGGAAATCAGGAAGGGAAAAGACCTGGACCAATGCGCTTGATGGTAAGAGGCATCGAGGCAAAATTGAGAATTAGTCCATCACGAATGCCAGCCGCCTTCATTTGAGAGCGACCAATGACGAAAAAGATATCCTCAAGTTCCTTGACCGCCTTCAACTCGACCAGCAGGCAACCCTCGACCAGGACATCCAGCCGGTGTTCACCTACTTCAATCCCGCGGTGATGGACCTTGATGGGCTTTTGCTGCTCATACGCGATGCCGCGTGCCGCCAGCTCCACGCATAACGCCCTTTCATAGACCGACTCAATGAAACCCGGACCGAGCGACTGATGGACGGCGATGGCGGCTTCGATGACCTGGCTGCTCAATACCTTGTTGCCCAGTTCAGCCATTTTCCAGCTTTCCTGAGTTCCACATTACTCCGTCGACGGCTTCCGCGAGTCCCGGCCGAGCTTGTCCTTCATCCGGTCGAGGACGCCGTTGATGAACCGCTTCGCGTCCGCGCTGGAATACTGCTTGCTCAGGTCGATGGCCTCGTTGATCGAGACCACCGGGGGAATGTCCTTGCGGTGCAGCATCTCGAAGATGGCGAGCCGGAGAATGGCGAGGTCGATCTTGGCGATGCGCTCGAATTCCCAGTTGTGGGCCAGGGCCTTGATGTGGCCGTCGAGCTCCGCCACGTGCTCGATCGCACCATGGATCAGCTCCTCGGCAAAGGCGTAGTAGTCCCGCGGCTTTTCCAGGTGCTCGAAGAAGAGCCGCAGGTCCTCGGCGGGACTGGCGGGCTGGTTCACGCTCCAGGCGTAAAGGTACTGGAAGGCCGCCGCGCGGCACTCCCGGCGTTGGACAAACTGGCTGGTCATGATTTTCCTTCGAGCGAGCGCTTGAGCGCCGCCATGGCGAGTGCGGCCGAGGCAAACTCGGCCCCGCGGTTGATGGCCCCGAGGCAACGGTTCCGCGCCTGTTGGAGAGTGTCGGCCACAATCACACCGTTGATGACCGGGGTGCCGGTGGCGAGCGCTACCTGCTGCAGGGCGTGCGATACGCTCTGGCCCACCATCTCATGGTGATTGGTGCTGCCCGCGATGAGCACGCCCAGGCCGATGACGCCGTGACAGCCCCGTTGCTGCGCCAGTTGCTGCACCGCCCACGGCACCTCGTGCGAGCCCGGGACCCGCAGCACGCTGATCCGCTTTTCCTTCACCCCGGCCGCGGTCAGGGCGGCCAGGACGTTCGCCAGCAAGCCATCCACCAGGACGGGGTTGTAACGCGCCGCCACGATGCCCAGGGCAAACGGGGCGCCGTGGACCGGAAGGGACTTGGGAGAATCAAAACTCATTGGATTTTTGATTTTTGATTCTCGATTTTCGATTGCCTGGGCACGGAGCAAAGAGGAACCCGCCCAACGGAAAGACTCCAATCCAAAACCGAGAATCGAGAATCGAAAATTATCATACCGGGATCTGCTCGACGATCTCGAGGCCGTAGCCGTCGAGACCCACCACGCGGCGCGGCGAGTGGGACATCAGCCGGATCTTGCGCAGGCCGAGGGCGGTGAGAATCTGGGCGCCGGTGCCGTAGTCGCGCAGATAAGAGGGACCGCCCGCGGCGGATTTCGCCTCGCCGAGCAGGGCCTCCTGCATGCGGCCGTTCTGCTCCATGTAGACGATAACCCCGTGCCCGGCCTTGGCCACGTGGGCCAGCGAGGCCAGCAGCGAGCGGTGGCTGTCCATGCCATTCGCATGAAACACGTCGCTCAACAGGTTCTCGGTATGCACGCGGACGAGGGTCGGCGAGGCGTCGAGCGCCCCCTTGACAAAGGCCAGGTGGTGCCGCCCGTCGATCTTGCTCCGAAAGACGTGCAGCTGAAATTCCCCGTATTCCGAGGCAAACGCCCGCTGGGCGACCGCCTCGACCAACTGCTCGCGCTGGTGCCGGTACTCGATCAGGGCCGCAATCGAAATGAGGGGGAGCTTGTGCCGCTGCTTGAACTCCACCAGCTCGGGCAGCCGCGCCATGGTGCCGTCCTCGCTGAGAATCTCGCAGATGACGGCGGCCGGCTTCAGGCCGGCCAGCGCCGCCAGGTCCACGGCGGCCTCCGTGTGGCCGGCGCGCTCGAGCACCCCGCCGGGGCGCGAGCACAGGGGAAAAATATGGCCGGGTTGCACGAGTTCGTCGGGCCGGGTGCCGGGATTGGCCAGCAAGGCGATGGTGCGGGCCCGGTCGAAGGCGCTGATCCCGGTCGTGATCCCCTCGGCGGCGTCCACGGAAACCGTGAAGGCGGTGCGCATCGCCTCGCGGTTCTGCTGGACCATGGGGTTGATGCCCAGTCGCTTCAGCTGGGGTTCGGTCATGGGCACGCAGATGAGCCCGCGCGCGTGGCGGATCATCATGTTGACCAGCTCGGGTGTGGCCTTTTCCGCGGCCATCACCAGATCGCCCTCGTTTTCCCGGCCCTCGTCATCCGTCACGACAATCACGCCCCCGGCCGCGATCGTCTGGATCGCGGTCTCGACGGAATCAAAAGGTGCGTGGGTCGACATGGCGTAAGGGGGAGACACAATCGCAGCGCACCCGCCGCTGTCAAATCCGCGCTGGCTCAACCCCGGAAGGGTATCACAAAGGACTCCACGGCCTTCGCCTCATCGCCCTCCCCCTGCAGGAAGGTGAGATAGACGTTGAAGGTAAACGGCGGGAGGACCGGCTTGGCTCCGACCAGCGCATTGCCACTGGGGTTGAGCATCGTGCGGTTGTCCCCTGGCGCCCGCGGATTCGGCCAGCGGGCGCTGGCCCGGGAGATATCGGGCGTCATGGTTTTCTTTTTCTTGTCGTAAAAGGACAGCTTGAAGTTGCCGCCGACCACCTCGAGCCCGATCCAGGTGCCATTCTCACGCTTGACCGAGGTGCCGGGGATGACCGGCTCCTCTTCCTTGACCAGCGGCAGGGGCGCAGTCTTGGCATTGGCCGGCTTGGCGACCGCTGCGGCCTTAGGCTCCACCAGTTTGGCGGCGGGGGCCCCATTGGAATCCGTTGGCAGGGTCGTCGCGGCAGGTTTAGCCGATAGCAGGCCCACAGCGAACCAGCTGCTGGCGAAGGCGAATAAAATCTTCTTCATGCGCCCACCATAGCTGGTCCCCGGCCCCGCGCAAGCCCCCGCTGGGCG
>JBAXWQ010000123.1:0-9355 GCA_037128315.1 Opitutia bacterium
GAGGGCCTCGGCCGTGAGCTCGGCCGAACGGGTGGCGCGCAGCGCCGGGGTGTGTGCGCTCGCTGTCAGCCATGCCGCAACAACTTCAATATAATCCGAAGCTCAAGCCGCTGGCGCAAGAATTGCGAAAACGCAGCACACTCAGTGAAGTTCTCGTGTGGCAATGTTTGCGCAAGGGGCAGCGCCATGGGTATGATTTTCACCGCCAGAAACCAATCGGCGAATACATCGTGGATTTTTTCTCACCTGCCTTGATGCTGGTGATCGAAATCGACGGGGAAAGTCACGTGCTCAAAGGCGCTGCGGACGAGGAGCGTCAGGGTAAGCTTGAAGCTATGGGCATCAGGTTGCTTCGGTTTGATGATGCCATGGTGAAGGCGCATTTGGATGATGTTGTACGGGCGATCGACAAATGGATCGAGGCTGATACGACACAAGATGTCTCCTGAACACACCCCGCCCTGCGGGCACCCCTCTCAAGAGGGGATTTGGGCTAACCTTGGTGGACATCGATGTGCCAGGAGATTAGGTTGGTGCAAGGCCGGCGTTTGTGGCGCCAGAGTTTTACAAAAAAGGCGCGACCCTTGCGGATCGCGCCTTCTTTGCTTGTCCGGACGGGGTAGGGCCGGAAATTTAGCTTCCCCCGGATGAGGGCAGGGGGAACTCAGTGCTTCTTGTCGCCCCCGGCATCCTTCGAGATCATGTCGGGTGGCACGTTGCTGAGGGCGTCTTCCATGGTCGTCAGGCCCATCTTGACCTTGAGGATCGAGTCTTGGTGGAGGGTTTTCATGCCGTTCTTCATGCAGACGCGCTTGAGATCGGCGACCTCGACTTCCTTGTTGATGGCCTCGACGATCTCCTCGCAGTTGACCATGAGTTCGTGGATGCCGACGCGGCCCTTGTAGCCGTTGCCGCCGCAGATGTGGCAGCCGCCGGGGGCGGCCTTGTAGATCTCGAACGGTCCTGGTTCGCCGAGGGCGTTCTGGATGATCTGCAGCTCCCGGCCTTCCGGGACATACTTGACCTTGCAGTTCTTGCAGACGCGGCGGAGGAGGCGCTGGGCGCACACGCAGACGAGGGCGGCGGAGATGTTGAAGGGTTCGATCCCCATTTCACCCATGCGGGCCACCGTGGAGGGCGCGTCGTTGGTGTGCAGCGTGGAGACGAGCAAGTGACCGGTGAGCGCCGCTTCGCAGGCGATCTGGGCGGTTTCCTTGTCGCGGATTTCGCCGACGAGGATGATGTCGGGGTCCATACGCAGATAGCAGCGGAGCGCGCGCTCAAAGGTGAGGCCGATCTGCTTGCTCATCTGCATCTGGTTGATGCCGGCCAGCGTGTACTCGATGGGGTCCTCCGCTGTCTGGATGTTCACATCGGGGGTGTTCACCTCGCCAAGCGCGGAGTAGAGGGTCATCGACTTGCCGGAGCCGGTGGGGCCGCAGTGCAAAATCATGCCGTAGGGCTGGCGCACGCATTCGCGGTACTTGGCCAGGTTTTCCTCGGAGAAACCCAGCGCGGTGAGCGGCAGGGTGGACTTCTGCTTGTCGAGGATACGCATGACCACCTTTTCGCCGTGGTTCATCGGGCCGGTGGCGACGCGCAAGTCGATATCGATGTTTTTCTTGGTGAATTTCTTGAAGATGATGCGTCCGTCCTGCGGCAACCGGCGCTCGGAGATGTCGAGATTGCACATGATCTTGAGGCGGGCGACCATGGCGAAGGAGACCTGCTTGGGCAGGCGCATCTTTTCCAGGCACATGCCGTCAATGCGGTAGCGGACGAGGAGATCCTTCTCCATCGGCTCGATGTGGATATCGGAGGCGCCGGAAACGTAGGCGTCCTCGATGATGCGGTTGGTCAGCTGGATGATGGGGGCGGAGTCCTCGCTCTCCAGGTCGGCGGCCTTGACCTCGCCCGTGCCGCCCTCGGTGTAGGCGCCGGCGATGAGGTCCTTCACCTCGTCGATATCCACTTCGGCCGCCTCGCCGCCGGCTTTTTTGCCCGCCGCTTCCTTGAAGAATTGCTTGAGGAGAGCATCCAGCAGGCTGGCGGGGATGACCTTGACGTCATCGATGCTCATCTCCGTCGCCAGGGAGAACGACTCGCGCTTCGCGTAATCCAGCGGATTGGTCATCAGCACCGAGCAGGAGTTGTTGCCGGTCTTCTTGTACGGGAAGATGCACTCGCGGCGGATGATGGCGTCGCCGGTGATCTCCACCAGCTTCTCGTCAATATCCACCTCGTCCGCCTTGGTCACGAGCGGCAACTCGGTGAACTTGGAGATGAACTTGGCGGTGTCCTCGGGCGTGAGCACGAACTTCGGGTCCAGCATGCGCTGGATGAGGGTGGAGGAATACTCGGCCACTTCCTTCAGCACCGTGAGGTCCTTCGTCGTGAACTGGCCGCCGGTGCCCGCGGCCGGCTCCTTGTTGAGCACCTGGATGGCGCCGATGACGATGTTGGTCTTCAGCGGCACGGTGAGCATCGAGTTGACCTCGAAGCCGACGTTCATGTTTTTCAGCGACGCGGCGTCCGGGCCCTTGCCGGTGAAGAACAGCGGCTCGCCCGTGGTGATGACCTTGCCGACGTTGCCGGTGCCCGCGGGCAGCTTGAGGGCGAGCAGCTTTTTGGCCGTCTCGCGGAACTGGACTTCCTTGCCCGTATCGGTGCCCCACAGGGTGGGGGAATAATAGACCTGCTTGAAGGCGATCTCGCCGCTCTCGACGAGGTACAGGGTCATGGACTGGGCCTGCAGGGACTCGACCACCTTGCTGGCGGTGAGCTCGATCACCGTATTGACATCCTCCCGGCTCGGCGCGGGCTTGGAAATGACCTTGATCAGCAGGGACCGACGCAGAGTACCAGTTAGATTGCTAGCGGTGGCCATGAGTAATGAGGGAAGGGGGGCTTCAGTCGCGGTCGCCGTGGAGCGCCGCAGACGGTGGATGGAAAATCTCGCTTGCTTGTAGGGGCAATTTTTCACGTGGTCGAGGGCGAACTTCTGATGCTCACCTGGCTTAAAGATTCCTGGGGAAAAATTTTTCCGCGACCGGTCCGGTCCGCCCGGGCGGCGGACGGCGCCCGCGGGGAACAGGCCGCCGCGGATTTCCTGCAGGGCCGGCAGGGCTTCACCGTGGTCGTGCGCAACTGGCACAGCCCGCGGGACCGGCGGGATGAAATCGACCTGGTGTGCCGCGATGGCGACGTCCTGGTTTTTGTGGAGGTCAAGGCCCGCGCGGCCGGCGCCCTGGTCGCCGGCTATCATGCCGTGGATGAGCGCAAGAAGCGGGCCCTGCGCCGGGCCGTCCACGCCTACCTCGCCGCCCTGGCCACGCCCCCCCGGACCTTCCGCTTTGATGTCGCTGAGGTCACGCTCAGCGAGCGGTTGCCGCCCCAGGTCCTGCATTTTGAAAATGTGCCGCTCTTCCCGCCGGGCTACCACGTTGCCCGGGAAAGCGGCTCGCTCGGCGAGGTGTCGCCGTAGGATTTACAGGTTTTTGTGGCGGGGCGGTATGGCGCGCTGCCCCGCGGCCCGCCGGGCCCGACCCGTTCGGTCAAACAGCCGGCGCGGGATTAAAACCTTGCCGGCGACTCCCATCCTATTGAGCCTTCGCCCGCATGGCTGATGAACCACGGCATCCTTTCCTGCATGGGCTGAGCAAGCATCGCGGCTCACCCCCGACGGTGATCGTGATTTTTGGCGCCTCCGGCGACCTCACGGCCCGCAAACTCATCCCGGCCATCTACAACCTGGCCCACGACGGGCTGCTGCCGGCGGATTTCTATCTCATCGGCTTCGGCCGCAAGTCGATTCCCGATGCGGAATTTCAGCATATCGCCGCCGCCGCCATCAAGGAGTTTTCCCGCCGCGAACCCAACCCCGAGGTCTGGGACCGCCTGGCCGCGCGCACCCTGTACGTCAGCGGCGGCTACGATGAGCCGGCCGCCTATGCCCGGCTGGGCCAGCGGATCGCCGGCCTGGAAAAGGACATCGGCCAGCAGCTGCAATCGCTGTTCTACATCTCGACCCCGCCGTCGGTTTTTGCGCCCATCCTGCAGAACCTCGGGGCCAGCGGCCTGGCCGCCCGCCATGTGCCCACGCCCAGCCAGTCGAAGGTGATCATCGAGAAACCCTTTGGCCGCGACCTGGCCAGCGCCCAGGCCCTCAACCGGGAGCTGACCACCGTGTTCACGGAGGCGCAGGTCTTCCGCATCGACCACTACCTTGGCAAGGAGACGGTGCAGGATCTCCTGGTGCAGCGTTTCGCCAACTCCATCTTCGAGCCGCTGTGGAACCGCAATTACATCGACTCCGTGCAGATCACGGTGGCCGAGGAGGTCGGCGTCGGCTCCCGGGCGGGCTACTACGAGCAGAGCGGATGCATGCGCGACATGATCCAGAACCACACCATGCAACTGCTCGCGCTCACCGCGATGGAGCCGCCGGTGTCCTTTGACCCGGAGTCGATCCGCGACGAAAAGGTCAAGCTGCTGAAGGCCATCCAGCCGCTCCGCCTCGATGGCGCCACCCCGGACGTGGCCCGGGCCCAGTACGCCGCCGGAATGATCGCCGGCAAGGAGGTGCCGGGCTACCTGACCGAGACCGACATACAGCCGCAGTCCGCCACCGAGACCTACGCGGCCCTGCGTCTCAGCATCAACAACTGGCGCTGGCACGGCGTCCCATTCTACCTGCGCTCCGGCAAGCGCCTCGCCCGCCGCGTGAGCGAGATCGCGATCCGTTTCAAGCGCGCTCCGGGCAATATTTTCGCCGAGTCCGACCGCTTCAACCTCGCGCCCAACACCCTCGCTTTCCAGATCCAGCCCGACGAGGGCCTGAGCCTCATCCTCAACGCCAAGGTGCCCGGCTTGGAGACCCGCACCCAGCCCGTGAAGATGAACTTCCGCTACGCCACCACCTTCGGGTCGAACACCCCCGAGGCCTACGAGCGGCTGGTACTCGATGCCATGATCGGTGACGGCACGCTCTTCATCCGCGGCGACGAGACCGAACGTTCCTGGCAGCTGATCACGCCGATCCTCGAGCACTGGACGGCCCAAGGCCGGTCGGGCATGGACAGCTACGCCGCCGGTTCCTGGGGCCCCGCCGCTTCCGCCGCCCTGCTGGGCGCCAACGGCCACACCTGGCGCGAGCCGTGACGCGATGCAAAATCCGGTCGAAAGGTTTCGCGTCCTCGGGCGGGTAGGGCTCGCTTTCCCGGCAAGCCACAGCGCCTCGCGGACATCGCACCTGACCGAAGGGATCTGATCCATGCCGAAAATCTTTGCAGCCCTGCCCGGCATGGAAGTACCCGTTGGCGACATCACGCCCGGCTTCGCCAAGCTCTGGGCGGACACCAAAGTCAGTGAGCAAAAGGCCATGCAGCTCAATCTGGTGCTGCACCTTGGACTGGGCACGACGCCGGCGGATGCCCTCGTGCAGTTCGCCGTCGCCACCCGCCTGGCCCAGCGCTACCCCTGCCGCGTCGTCGTGCTCTGCCCGACGGAACATGACAACACCAAGGTCGAGTTTCGCGCCAAGATCTATGGCGAATGCTTTCTCGGCAAATCCAAGGACGACACCCGCTGTGTCGAGTTCGTCGCCCTCAGTTATCCCCCGGCAGCCAAGTCCTACCTGCAGGACCAGGTCTCGGTCTGTCTCTCGACTGATCTGCCGCTGTATTACTGGGCGCACCGCTTCACCTCCAGCAAGCGCCTCAGCACCTACCAGTATCTGCTCACGCGCTCGACCCGGGTGATGTTCGACAGTGCCATCGTTTCCCCGGATGCCCTGTCCTTTGCCTGGCCGAATATTTCCGCTGTGCGCGACCTGGCGTACACCCGCACGCTGCCGTTGCGCCAGAACCTGGGGCAGTTTCTCAGCCGCTATGCCCCGCCGCTCATCACCACCGGGTTGCGGCAGGTGATCATCCGGCACCGCGCCGAGCTGTCCGCCGAGGCGAGCTGCCTGCTCGGCTGGGTCAAGAAAGGTCTCGTGCGCTCCGGCCCCCATCTCACGCCAGGCCTCACCTTCACCGTCACCCCCGTGGCTTGCCCCGGCTGTTTGTCCATGGAGTTTGTCTACGACCGTCCCGGGAAAATTTTCCGCTGGACGGCGGACCTGCCGAAGAATCACGCCGTGTTCACCGGCGACCTCGGCACCGGGCGCTCCACCCTGACCGTCGGCGCCCATCTCCTCAGCCCCGAGTTGTCGCTGAGCGAGGCGATGTTTTTCTAGGGCGTGTTTGCAAATGCTGTAGGAGGGGCTTTTTGCCCCGATGGGGTTGAATCCCGCCTGCAGAAGCGGGGCATAAAGCCTACAGTTGGGAAAGCAGCTGTTTCGCATTTTTGCAAACGCCGCCGAGCAATCCCCGCCACCCGGCTGCTTCAGCCGGCCGGGTAACCCAATAGGTTACTTGTGGCTCGGGCCGGGGGCCGGGCGGTTTTTGCGCGAGGGCTCAGCCGAATACCCGCCAGCCGCGCAGGGCCGTTTCCACGCGGTCGAAGACCGGCAGGCCGGCGGCGCCGAAGGCGCGACGATACTCCCCATATTCTGGGCCGGCGTCGACGGCGATGGCGATCGGCTTGCCCAGGGAATGGCTCAGGTTGGCCAGTACGGCGGCGAGTTTCGCCCCGCCCGCCGCCGACGTATCCAGACGACGGGTATAGGGTACCAGTCCGATGACCAGTCCGGCTGCTTCCGGGAGCAGGATCTCGGTGGCGTCCAGAAAAACGGTTTCCCCGGCCATGGGCGTGAGGTCCAGCGGCAGCCGCGCCGCGACGAGGCCAGCCAATTCGTGCTTGGCCAGCATGACCTGGAGGGAGTGCTGTCCGGTCGCGCTGAGCTCGGCGGCCGGCAAGCCGGCCCCGAAGAGGTCGCTGCCGTTCACACTTTCGAACCCGGCATTCGTGAGCAGCGCAACCGGACCGCTTGGCAGATGGGGGCAGGCGCTCAGCCAGCTGAGGGCCGCGTCAAATTCGGCGATGGTGTCGGCGAAACGGGCCCCGGCCCGCTCGAGCAGGGTGCGTTCCAGCTGGAGATTTCCCGTCATGGCCCCCGTGTGGCTCGCCGCGGCGGCCTGGCCGGCCACGGTGCGACCGGCGCGGTGGAGCAGGACGCGGCGCCCCTGCGACCGGAGCCGCAGGATGGCCCGGGCGGCCGGGAGCAGCTGACCCGGGCCGAAGCCCTCGATATAGGCGGCGATGGGTCCCTGACCCGGCTCCGCGGCCAGCGCGGTGAGCACATCGCACAGGGCGACATCGAGCTGGTTGCCGAGCGCGAGACCCAGTCCAAAGTGCAGCGCGGGCTGCTGCGAGCGGCGGCAAAGCACGAACGCCCCGCTTTGGCTCAGCAAGGTGAGTTCCCCGCCCGCCGGATCGGGCGCCGGCAATTTATCGGTCGGGATGAAAGAGGTGTCGAGCCGGCGCCCCGGGACCCAATGGCCGAGAAAGTTGGGACCGAGGATCGCCGGGGTCCAGCGCCCCTCCAGGCGGGCCGCCCGCAGGGCCTGGGCGAGCAAAGTCCCAAATCCTGCGCGGTCGGCGCCATCGCCGATGCCGCCGGAGACGAGGGCCACGGCGGCGGCGCCGCCCCCTTGCGCCAGCAATTGCTGCAGCACTGCGACGGCGGCGGGCGCCGGCAGCGCCAGCAGCAGCAGATCAACCGGCGCCGTCAGCAGGGCGGTGACATCCGCGATGCAGGGCAGGCCCAGATATTCCGTCTTGCCGGGCTTGAGCAAAATCAGGTCGCCCGCCGGCAAAGGATAGTGCCGGAGATTCTCCAGAATGGTCCGGCCCACGCCACCCGCTTGGGTCGAGACCCCGGCCAGGGCAATGCGACGCGGGGCTCGCAAAACATCCAGAAATCCGGCGGGCGGCGCCAGGCGCGGTTCCGGCCGGGCACCCTGGCGCCCCACCGCATCCAGCGGGCGGGGCTGGCCCTGCAGGTCAAGTGCGACCGGATTCAGTTCCAGCAAGTCGATTCCCTCCTGCTCGGCCACGCCGGCGAGGGCCCAGAGAGCGTTAAGGAATTGTCCGATTTGCTCCGTGGTGGTGAGCGGGCGTGTCCCGCGCAAGCGACCCAGCCAGATGCGCCCCAGCAGATGGGCCTCGAATTCCGGCAAGGCCGCTTCCGGCGTCATGATCGCCAGGGGCCAGCACAGCGGTGGCGCCAGTTCGGCCAGGGCCTCGGCCTGCAGGCCGCCAAAACCAAAGAGCAGGGTCCAGCCGGCCTCGGTGTGCGACAAGGAGACAAACGCCTCGGAGGGCAGGTGGGAACAGCAGGCGACGTCGATCTGCTCACACACCAGTCCCTCGATCCAGCGATGGCCGCCCGCCTCCAGGCGCTGCCGCATCCCCTTGAATTCATTGATCACGCTTTGCTTTTCATACGGGAGAAAGTGCACGGCACCGAGTTCGGACTTGTGCCACACATTGTCGCCCAGGCCTTTCACCACGACGGGCTCACCCGTCTCAAACGGGAGGGCGCTGCTGGCGAGACCATGGCGCGGCGGACAGAGGCCGGCTCGTTTTAGCAGGCCGTAGGCCTCGGCCTCGTCGACAAATCCGGACGGGTTCATGCGGGAAGGGGAATCAGCGCCCCCGCCTTTTGTCCGGCGAGAAAGGCGGCCTCGTTCAGCGGCAGGACGGCGGCCTTGTCCTTCAGCACATGCCGCAAGGTATCCAGCATGGCCTGGGCCGGCAGCAGCTCCGTGGCCGCCTGCAGCGCACCGAGGGCGACGACATTTTTCACCATCGGCCGGCCGAGGTCGGCGGCGATGCGGGTCAGAGGTATAGCCAGCACGCGGCGGTCGGGCGGCAGTTCGCCCGGTTCGAGGATGACGGTGCTGTCGTAGATGATGAGCCCGCCCACGGGCACCGTCCGCGCAAACTTGGCGAGGCTCGGCGCATTGAAGGCGACGAGTATGTCCGGCGCCGGGGCCGCCGGGTTGAGGACCTCCAGGGCGGCAATGTGCACATCGGCATAGGAGGTGCCGCCACGGCTTTCCGGGCCATAGCTGGGGATATCCGTGGCATCAAAACCCTGTTCGATGGCGGCGCGGGTCAGCAGCAGGGCGGCGGTCTGTGCGCCGTCGCCGCCGGCGCCGGCGAATTTCAGGCTGAGGTCGTGCTGGCCGAGGTGGCTGGGCCAGGCGGCCGACGGTCGCGAACTGGCGGCCGGTTCCGCTCCGCAATAGCCGAGGATTTTCTCCGGCGCGAAGCTGGCGGCCGGGGGATTGAACCACGGTTCGACGGTCAGGTCCTTCTTCACCCCCAGTGGATAAACCGGCTCCATTTTTTCGCGCACCCACTTCTCGGCGTCAGTCGGCGAGAGTTTCAAGTGGGTGGGGCACTC
>JBAXWQ010000124.1:0-9331 GCA_037128315.1 Opitutia bacterium
GGCGGATACACTATCCATTGTGCTACACTCGCAGAGAACCGAACGGACAGCTTTCCGGGCCGCCGCGGGTTTTCAAGCTGTTTTAAACGGTAGGGCGGGACCGCTGGGCCCGCCCTACCGTTTAATGAGCTACCTTGACCGCGGCGGTCAGGGGCTGGCCGATCTCGGCCAGCAGGTCCTTGAACCACGGCTGGGTGGTGTCGAAGGCCTTGCCGCCCTTGATCCGGGGAAATTCGATGGCGCGGAGCTCGTTGCCCCGTTCCTCGTCGTGGCCGATGAGGCCGGTGATCCCGGCCCGGGCACACTCGACGGCTTTCAGCACGCAGGTGTCGATGAGCTGGAAATCCTCGGTATTGGCAGGAGCGGAGCGGGAGAAATACCCGCTCTTCTGTACCAGGACCTTCTCGGCGCCGAGCATGGCGGCGAACCGCTCGCCGAACCACTTGCCAGGGTTGATGGTGTCGAGCCGGACATGGCCGAAGGCGTCGCGGTCGATCTGCGCGCCCCGGGCGGTCATTTCAGCGATGATGCTGTCGAGGCCGGCGCCCTCGCTGACGAAGAGGTTGATGTTGCCCAGCCGGTCCATCAGGGCGCGGAGGCGCTTGGCCTCGGCCTCGATGTCGAGGGCCAGCTCGGGCAGATAGATCGCGTGCACGGTATAGCGCTCCTTGGCGAGGCCGATGGCGGGCACCCACTCCTGCTGTGCGAGGCCCTGCTGGTAGACCCGGGCGGTGGCGGCCGTGAGCCAGCCGCAGCTGCGGCCCATGACCTCGTGGACGATGAGGGTGCGGGCGCTGGCACCGAGTTCGGTGACGACATTGGAGAAAAACCGCGCGCCCTGCTCGGCGGCCGTGACGGCGCCGAGGCTCTGCCGGATCGGAATGATGTCGTTGTCGATCGTTTTGGGCAGGCCGATGACATTGAGCTTATAGTTGTGCTTCTCGAGATAGGCCGCGAGGTCGGCGGCCGTGGTGTTGGTGTCGTCCCCGCCGACCGTGTGCAGGATGTCGACGCCGTCGCGCTGGAGCTGCTCGGCGGCGACGGTGAGGGGATTCTGGCCTTCCTTGACGAGGCCGCGCTTCACGGCGTCCTTGACGTTCGTGAGCTTCACCCGGCTGTTGCCGATGACACTGCCGCCGTAGCGGCGGAGGACGCCGGCCTGGGCGCGGATTTCGGGCGTGACGGTGATGCGATCACCGAGGAGCAGGCCCTTGTAGCCGGAGCGGTAGCAGATGATGTCCCAGTCGGGGCATTGCTGCGTGTAGTGCAAAATGAGCTGGCCGACGGCGGCGCTGAGGCAGGGGGCGTGTCCGCCCGCAGTGAGGATGGCGACTTTCTTTTTCGAGGAGCTCATGGTGGCCCGCAAGGCAAGCAGCCGGACGGCCCCGAATCAACACCAGGCCACGGGCCGGTGTGTCTTATTTCTTCGCCGCCTGCATGTGGCGGTGGACAAAGAAATAGTAGATGACCCCGAGGACGGCGAGCAGGCCGGCGGCCCACAGCGTGATGGAATGGAGTTCGCCGTTCATCAGCGCCTGATCCTGTCCGGCCTTGATGCCGAGCCAGCAGAGCACGGCGCACCAGAGGCCGGAGCCAATGACGGTCCAGAGGGAGAATTTCCAGTAATTCATCCGCACGATGCCGGCCGGGATGCCGATCAGGTGGCGGACGACCGGCAGGAGGCGGGAGGCAAAGATGCCGAAGTTGCCGTAGGCGGCGGCCCAGCGTTCGGCCTTTTCGACCTTCTCGGGGGACACGAGGAAATACTTGCCGTACTTCAGGACGAGGGGCCGACCGGCCACGCGGGTCGTCCAATACATCGCCGTGGCACCGAGCCAGGAACCCAGGGCCCCGGCCAGAACGATGCCCGTCAGGCTCAGGTTGCCCTTCGTGTAGGCCAGGTAGGCGGCGGGCGGAATGACCAGTTCACTGGGCAGCGGCAGGAACGTGCTCTCGATGAACATCAGGAGCACGATGAGCGGGTAGCCCCCGGCCTCGAGGGAATGCGTGTACCAGTCGAGGAGCGGTTTGAAGAGGTCGTGCATCAACAAAAAAGGCGGGCGCGATAAACGCCCGCCGAGGTGATAAAGGCCGCTTAAACGTCAGCCTTGGTCTTGCGCAGACCCTGGACGCGATCGCCTTCCTTCCACTGGCCGCGCTTCTTGAGCAGGGCCACGCGTTCGAAGCGCTTGAGGACATTGCGCTTAATGACGAGGCCGCCGCCGCCGCTGGCTTTGAGACTGTTGTGCTGGGACATAAAGAGGTTTGGGTTATGAGTGTTTCTGACTTGGGAAGGGTGCGGATGTAGAGTTCGCCATAGCCCATGACAAGTACTTTTCACCCACATTTTCGGCGCCGACCTCAATCCACTGCGGCGTGGGGTAGGGATGATGGTGATGAATCCAGGAACTGAGGATGGAGGCGTTGGCCGGCAGGTATTTAAACCAGATGCGAAATTCCTCGGTCTGCTCCATTTTTCCCTCCCAGTGATAATAGGAAGTGATCGGACCGTCCACCTGGGCGCAGACGGCCAGGCGCGCCTCGATGGCGCCGCGGGCCAGTTGGTCGGCGTCGGCCCGTTGGGCGGTAGTGGTCCAAGCCACGAACATGCAGCCAGTTTCGCCGGATGACCGCTGGGCGCAAAGCCTAAAAAACGGGGCCGGCGTCGTTCAAATTAGCCCTTGACGCACCACCCGGTCGCCGTAGGCCTATCCGTTCACAATCTTCCCGACTGCCACCATGAGAGACGAATACATCCGCGAAGCCCAGAAGGTCATTTCCGACCCGAACATTTTGATCAACGTGATCTCCCGCCGCGTCAAGCAGCTGCGTCGCGGCAGCCGTCCGCTCGTGGAGTCCCTGGAAAAGCTCAGCCCCGAGGACGTCGCCCTGCGCGAGGTCATCGAGGGCAAGATCAGCTACGAGCTGCACACGAGCTGATCCAGCCGGTCCGGCCTCCCGCCGGTTCGCACGAAGCGAGGCACCCGCCTCGCTTCTTTTGTTTGTCACGCCGGGCCTCCCGCCGCATTACTGCTCCTCCGCCATGGCCGCCAAGTCGCATGATTCCGCCCGTTACACCGAGCTGCGCAACTCGAAGGCGCTGCGCGACTATTTCGTCCACGACAAGTTCGAGGCCGGGATCAAGCTGGTGGGCACCGAGGTGAAGTCCATCCGCGCCGGCAAGGCGCAGGTGACCGACGCCTTCGCCCGGGTGGAAAAGGGCGGGGTGTGGCTCTACGGCGCCTACATCCAGGAGTATATCCACGGCGGCCCCTCCCAGCATGCCCCGCGGCGCGTGCGCCAGCTGCTGCTGCATGAAAGCGAAATCCGGAAGCTCCAGATCGCGGTCGAGACCGGGGGCAAGACCATCGTGGCCCTGCGGATGTATTTCAAGGAGGCCCTGGTGAAGGTCGAGATCGCCACCGCGACCGGCAAAAAGCAGTTCGACAAGCGCGCCGACGTCAAAAAGCGTGAGCAGAACATGGAAGCGCGCAAGGCCCTCAAGTTTCGCCAATGAAAAAAGCCCGCCAGTGCAACAGCGTCGCCGTGCGGGTGCCCGGGAGCACCTCGAATTGCGGCGCGGGCTTCGACACCCTCGGGCTCGCGCTGACCGTCTACAATACCGTCACTTTGACCCGCGGCGACTGGCGCGGGGCGCAGGCGGCCACCGACCGGGACACGGCCGGGTTGCGCATGGCGGACGAGGCGGCCCAGCTGTTTTTTGTGCGGGCGGGATTGGAGGAATTTGGGTTCACGCTGGGCATCACCGGCGACGTGCCGATGTCCCGCGGGCTGGGCTCCAGCGTCACCCTCCGGGCCGGCGTGGTCGCCGGGCTCAACGAGCTGGCCGGCGTGCGCCTTTCGAAGCAGGATCTGTGCAGCCTCGTCACGCAGCTCGAGGGGCACCCCGACAACGCCACGCCGGCCGTCCTCGGCGGTTTCTGCGTGGCGCGCTGCGATCCGCACACCGGGGAATTGCTCGGCGTGCTGCGCAAGCCGATCGGCCGCGAGCTGTGCTTTGTGGTGGTGTCGCCCGACCAGGAGCTCGAGACCAAGCGGGCCCGCGGCATTTTGCCCAAGGAGATCCCCTATTTCGATGCCATCAAGAGCATCAACAGCGCGGCCTACGTGGTGGCGGCGATACTCTCCGGCGAATACGACCGGCTGCGGGATGCGGTCTGTGATTTTCTGCACGAGCCCTACCGGCTGCCGCTGATTCCCGGGGCCAAGACCGCCATCGAGTCCGGGATCAAGGCGGGGGCCCTGACCGGCTGGCTGAGCGGCAGCGGCTCCAGCGTGCTCTGTGTCGCGCGGCCGCGGGTAGCGGCCAGGGTGGGCCGGGCCATGGCGGCGGCCTTTGCGGCGCAGAAGCTCTCCGCCACCGTCCGCCTGCTCCAGGCCGACAATCAGGGATTATCGGTCCGCAAACGGCGCACCTGAGCCGCCGCGCACCTTGGGCGGGTGGGGGTCGGGCCAGTGCTTGACCACGTGCTCCGCCAGGGATTTCCACTTGAAGGGTTTGCGGACCACCGCCTTGAGCGCCGGCACCTCGGCCAGTTCGCGCTGCGTGAACTTCAGCAGGTAGGCCGTGATCATCACGACCGGGATGTCCGGTTTGATTTTCCCCACCTCGGTGATGAACTGCATGCCGTTCATGGCGGGCATCTGGTAATCGGTGATGATGAGCCCGACATTCAGCTCCGGCAGGGCGCGCAAGGCATCGGCCGGCTTGGTGAAACCACGGACCGGGCAGGCCAGATGCTCGCTGAGCAACTGCTGCAGCAGGTCGATGTAAGCGATCTCATCATCGACCAGCACCACGATTTTTTCTTCGGCTCGGGACATAGGGAAAAGGGTTGAACCAGCGGCCCCCGGAGGACGCCTAGGAGTAGTGGAATGCGGTGGAGCGTAAAGCGGATAAATCCGCGGCCGAGTCGGGCCCTGGGCGGGCGCTGGCGCGTTTCAAATTAATCTATAGCCGAAGGATTGAGTGTAGCTGCGAGCGCCAGCGAGTGGACGAACCAACTACTCGCTGGCGCTCGCAGCTACACTATTATTGAAAATGCCCTAGCCGAGCTAGATTGTCGTGCGGTTGACAGGGCGGAGTGGCCCCCCACGCTGCCCGACGCATGATTCATCTGGTGCTGTTTGAGCCGCAGATTCCGCCCAACACCGGCAACATCGGTCGGATGTGCGCGGTGACCCGCTGTCGCCTGCATCTGATCCACCCGCTGGGCTTCGCGATCACCGACAAGAATCTCAAGCGGGCGGGCATGGACTACTGGCGCTCGCTGGATGTGCATGAGCACGCCGATTGGGCGGCCTTCAAGGCCAGCGCCGCGGCGCCCCGGCGGCTGTGGCTGTTCACCACCCATGCCACCCGCAGTTTTTGGGATGTGGCTTATGCCGACGGGGACGGCTTGGTCTTTGGCAACGAGGAAGCCGGGGCGCCCGACTGGCTGCATGCCGAATTCGGTGACACCCAGCGGGTGAAGATTCCCCACGCCAACGCCGCGCTGCGCTCGCTCAACCTCTCGACCGCCGCCGGCATCGCGGCCTACGAGGCGCTGCGCCAGACAGGGTTTGGCGCAGCCTGAGCTACGCTCAAGGCTATCGGTTCACCCTCGGCGGATTTCCGAGCCCTTGAAGCGGATGATGGTGCGGTAGACCTTCTTCACGCGGCAGGTGATCTTGCCCGTGGTGAGGTCAAACGACTCCGGGATCTCGATGCGGTGCACATCAACCACCGCGTGGTAGCCGCGCTCGGAAAAAATATCGATCAGCATGGCCAGCGCCTCGGGCTCGCTGAGCGCCGGATCCTCGCTGTTGATGTTCGAATGGCCGGAAAGGGCGTGGCGGGTGACGATCGGCATCATCTTTTTCTCGATGAGGGTGATCACGCGCTGGAAGAGCCCGGGGTTGGAGAGCTCGTAGCCGTCCAGCCGCTTCACCAGTTCCTGGCGGGCATGAATCACAATCTCACTGGCCAGCGGCAGCATCCGCAGCCGGTCGAAGGTGTGCGGGTCGAGCTCCAGCGAGCTCTGATACTCCAGTTCCCCGACGATGTTCTGCTCGACCTCGGCGAAGGAGCCCTCGGCGTTGATGAGGTGGTAATAGAACAGGTCCTTCAGCGAGAGGAGGGCGTCCCAGGTCTGCTCCTTGAACACGCGGTAGCGCCGGCGGGCGAGGGTCTCGTCGAAATCGGTGGCCCGTTCCTCGTGCAACTGGCCCTGGCCGGTGCGTCGGACCTCCGCATTGTGGACCTTGACCTTCTGGCCGCGGTTGAGTTGCCGGGCGACGCTCTCCTTCTCGTCGACGAAGAGCACGACGATCTGCATCACCGGCTGGCGGAAATGGATGGCGAGGGGCGTGCCGTAGAACTCGCGCCAGAGCTGCGTCATCTTCTCGTAAAGCATCTTCAGGCACTCGACCTGCACCTTGGTGCGGGGAAAGCCGTCGAGGATGACGCCATCGCGGTATTCCGGCTTGAGCAGGCGGCGCAGCAGCACGGCGAGCACCTCGCGGTCGCCGATCATGTTGCCGGCATCCTTGACCTTCTTCATCTCCGGGGTGTCGAGCAGCGAGCTCATGACAATCGGCGCACAGGTCAGGCCCCGGGTTTTGGCGATGAAGGCCGTGTTGGTGCCCTTGCCGGCGCCGGGGGCGCCGCCGAGGAGTATGATCTCCTTGGGGAAGCGGAGGTGCTGGCGGCCGAAGTGGGACTCGAGGTCTTCCCAGATGGGCTCGAAAATAATCCGGGCGTCCTTGATTTCGAGGTCCGGTGTCGGCGGGGTGGCCGGTGCAGGGGTGGGGGCGGAGAGTGGCGGGGCTTCGCTCATACTAGGGTGGGGCTAGCCTAGGGGGTGGATTTCTCCAGTGGCGACCAAATTTACTGCCCGGCGCTCGCGCCGACGCACAGGCTTATCCCCAAATCTGATGATTTCTGGACTTTAGCCTTCGGAGTGCTCGCGTCCTCCGTTCGACGGGCTCAGGACCCCGAGCCGGTCGAGGGGCTGCGAGCCGGCCCGCAGAGACGCGGGCCCTCCCGAGGATGAAGGACGATCGCTTCATTCGGTACGACCTGCCGGGGTCGTCGCGCCAAAGTCTGATTCTTAACAGCCGATGGCATTAGTTCCCCTTGCGCGGCAGGACGCGGGGGGCCGTCTCCATCTGGCCACGGGTCACACCCAGCTGGTTGATGAGTTTGAATTCCTGCCAGAGTTCCGCCCCGCTGATCTGGCCGGCCAGCAGCTGCTGGTAGCGCGCCACGCAGCGGGCGACCTCGGCGGCGTCCTCGTTCAGAAATTCGATCCGGAAGGAACGGGCCCCCAGCGCGATCAGCCGGCCGGCATACTCCGCGCCGGTTTGCGCCCGGCTGTTGTAGACGGTGTTGCGGCAGCCGGCGTCCGCCTTCAGGGGGTGCTCGGCTCCCACGCGGTCCCGCAAGGCCACGCGCTGGGTGTCGCACGGCCGGCCGCAGTCGCGGTAATCCTTGCCGGTGGAGAGAAACGCACAGAACACGCAGTGCTCCATGTGAAACATCGGCATGTGCTGGTGCAGGGTGATGTCGAACCAGGCGCCCGGGGCGCTCTGCAGCAGCGACTCGAGCTGGCCGATGTTCAGGTCGTAGGAGGCCGTGACGCGTTCCAGGCCATGGTGCGTGATGAAATATTCCGCCGTCAGCGCATTGGCCACATTGAGGGAAAAATCCCCGCGCAGGCGCCGGCCGGCGAAGGCCTGCAGGTGATCGTAGTTGCGGACCAGGTAGCCGTCGGCCTCGCAGGAAAGCACCTGCTTGATGATCCACTCCTCGCCAGGCTTGAAGACCCGCGGGGCGGCAACCCAGATGGAGGCCGCGGGTTGGGTCAGACCGGCCGGCGAGGCCTGGAGCTGACGGAACTGCTGGACGGCCTCGCGGTAATGCTTCGGGTTTTCGAATTCGCAGTAGAGGGTGCGGGCGCCGGCGGACCAGGCTGCGGCCAGTTGCGGCAACTCCCGGATTACGACGATGAGCTCGGCTGCGGTGGCGGGGGTGGCTGCACCCAGCGAGCCTGGGGCGGACGATAGCGCGGCGGGGCGGTTCAGGGCAAACGCCCCACCTTGAATGACGTTTAGGGTCCACCGCTTGGGCGCGACCCGCTGGGCCTCAAGGTCGGTCGCGACGCGGCGACGCAGCTCGTTGAGTTCGCTCACCGGCAAAATGACCTCCCCGGTGAGATGGTTCTGGAGGGCACCGAGCTTGAAGGGTGTGCCGCCCAGCCGGCCGAGCTGGTCGGTCAGCCGCTCGGTGGTCAGGGGCTGCTTCTCGGCCCGCGCCAGCGGCGCCGTGGAATCAGCCTGGGCGACATGGCCTTCCTGGTCGCGGGCGATCAGGGTGAGTGGCGCGCCGGCGTGACCATGGACCTCGAGGGCGAGCTCGCGACGGAAGCGGATCTGTTCGCCCTCGAAAGTCTGCCGGACGCGCCGATCCAGCGCGGGGTCGTTGGTTTTCCACACGCGGTCACCCACGTGGATGCGGGCAAAGTCGATCGCGCCCTCGCCAAAACGCAGCACCGTTTCATTGTGATGCGAGTCGAGGTAGTAGATGCGGCCACCTTCCTCCTTCTCATCGGGCCGGCCGGCGTCGAACACCAGGCCGTCGCCGGCCTTGGCGGGGCCGGCCAGTTTGAGGGTGACCCGATTCGGGCCGACGCCGGTGACCCGGCCGAGGTAGACTCCCCGCTTGGTGCCGAAGCGGGCATGGGCGAGTTCCTGGTTCTGGACCCCCCGAAACCACCCGGTGTACAAACCGCGGGAAAATCCCATCTCGAGATCATACAGCGATTCCTCCCGGACCGTGTGCATCACCTCGGCCTCGGCGGCGGGAGCCGGGCCGAAGATTTCCGTCATCACCCGGTCCAGGGCGTGGCGATAGACGCGGGTGATGTTGGCCACGTATTCCGGGCTCTTGAGCCGGCCTTCAATTTTCAGGGAGGCCACGCCCGCCCGGACCAGATCGGGCAGCACGTCGAGTCCCGACAGGTCCTGCGGGCTGAGCAGGTAACGGCGATCGCCCAGATCGACGGTCCGGCCATCGGAAACCAATTCATAGGGCATGCGGCAGGCTTGGGCGCATTCCCCGCGGTTGGCCGAGCGCCCTCCGAGCGATTCACTGGTCAGGCACTGGCCGGAGTAGGCCACACAAAGGGCGCCGTGGACAAACACCTCCAGGGGCATGGTGGTGCCGGCGGCCAGCTGGGCGTCGCGGATGAGGGCGATTTCCTTGAGGGAATTCTCCCGGGCCAGCACCACGAGATTCGCGCCGAGTTGGCGGGCGAACTCGACCCCGGCG
>JBAXWQ010000125.1:0-9270 GCA_037128315.1 Opitutia bacterium
GGAGGTGGCTTTGCGCCTGAATCCCCGGCCGCGGATGGGGGAGCGCGTGAGCTATTATATCGGGCCGAAGGTGCGGGGCCAGACCTCCGACTGGCAGCGCGCCCAGCCATTGGCCGGCTATTCCGCGACGGAGGCGCCCTACGATGCGAAATATTATCTCGTAAAAATCGACGACTGGGTGGAACGCTATGGACGTTTTATCGGGATTAAGCCACAAACCGACCAACAAGAAATGTCGCTCTGATGATTCGCACCCGCATCTGCCTCGCCTTCCTGATCCTCGCCCCGCTGGTCATCTACTGGCAGACGGTATTTCACGACTTCGGGATGCGCGATGATTACTCCCACCTGCGGGAGGCCCGGGAGGAGCCCAGCAAATTGGTGAAATTCACGGCCTCGCACGGCCGGCCGCTCTACGGGGCCTTGTTGGAGACCTCCTATGGGGCCCTGGATGGAGTTGACGGGCTGAAATGGCTGCGCCTGACCGATGTGCTCTTGCTGACCTTGCTCGCGCTGGCGCTCTGGCGTCAGCTCTACCAGTCGGGCTGGACGGAGATCGAGGCGGCCGTCATCGGCCTCGGGGTTGTGCTTTTGCCCGCCGCGCAGATATCCGCGGGTTGGGCCATCAACTGGCCGCAGGTGCTGGCGTTGCTCTTGTCCGTGGCCGGATTCTCGGCCATTGAAACCGAACTGGAGCGGGGCGGGCTGAAACGTGTGGTCGCCCTCCTCGGCGGGGTCATGATCTATGCGATCTCCGCCCTGATCTACCAGTCCAACGCACTCTTTGCCGTGGCCTTGATTGCCGCCGTCCTCTTGGTCCGCAGTGGGCGCGATCGGCTGCCGGACACCACCTGGTTAGTCCTGCATGGGGCTGCGCTGCTGGCTGGCATCGCCATCAGCTACGGTCTGGTGCACATGCTCTTCAATGCCGGTGTCTTTCACGAATCCAGCCGGCTGCAGTTCGAAACCAACCCCTTCACGAAATTGGGCTGGTTTTTCTGGCAGCCCCTGCCCAATGCCCTCGCACTCTTCGATCTCCGGGATGATTTCCATACCGGAGAGTTTCTCTTCTGGCTGTCGGCCCTCGCGGTGGCCGTCGTCATCGGTTTTGCCTATCGGGCGGCGCGCACCCAGGCGGACGAGCCGACCAAGAAGCGCTGGCTCATCTGCCTCACCGTGCTGCCACTGCTGGCCCATGCAGTCAGCCTGGCTGCGGCCGAACGGTCCGCCGGCTACCGGGTGCTGTTTGCCCTCTCCAGCCTGGTGCTGGTGATGCTGATCTTTTCCATTCGCAGCCTGCAGCTGACGGGACGGCTCAAGCCCTATCTCTATTACCTGGCCCTGGGCTTGATTGTGATGGCGGGAATCTTCGCGGCCAACCGCAATGCCTGGACCCTGCTCGCCGAGCCTCAGGGCAATGAGTGGGAAATGGTGCTGACGCCGGTCATGCGCGCCACTTTCAAGGGGCCGACCAAGGTTTACTTGATCAGCCCCGCCCTCGAGGATCGTTCCACTGCGGCGGTTTTCGCCGACGAGTTCGGCTCGCTTTCCTCGGACTCCGACTGGGCTTTACGCGAGATGTTTCATGCCGCCATCCGCGAGCGTTATCAGGGCAAACTGCCCAAGGGTTTCAGCTACACGGTCACCGTCGGTCATGATGATCCTGCCCCCAAGACCTACAACATGGTGATCGATATGCGGAAGCTGCGGAAGCTGCGCGGGCTCTAGAGCGGTTTCAATAATAGTGTAGCCGCGAGCGCCAGCGAGTGGACGAATCATCTACTCGCTGGCGCTCGCAGCTACACGCCATTCTTCGGCTGTAGTTTCATTTGAAACGCCCTAGCCGTTCAGGCGTGGCGGCTGGTGCTTCCCGGCGCGTTGGGACACGTACCACCAGCCCAGGGGGCTCACTTCGCGGCACTGCGCTGGACGACCCAGGCGATGATCGCGGTGTCGTTGTCCAGATTGCGCCAGACCAGGCTCAGGAACTCCGCCGGATGGATATCGTGCGTGCGGAAAAAATTCCGGTCTCCGCCGCAGGAATACATCAGGGCTGGCGGCAGCTCACCCCGCAGCTTGGCCTTTGCCTTGGGGATGAGGCGGGGCAGCCAGGCGATGCCCTGCACCGCCTCCGCCTTGGCGGGCAGGGTGGACTCGTCGAGCACTTGCCGCGAGGCCTGGCCCTGCTGGATGCTTAAAAAGTAATCGCGGCGGACGGTTTCAATCGCGAGCGCGCGGTCGTAACCGGGTTCACCCCCGTTGTTGTGGTCCTCGGCGTAGTCATACATGGCCTGCACGCTGATGCCGTTGGCGGTGAGAAAGTCCTGCTCGGCGGCGGTGAAGTAGGTGGCGGGGCCGGATTTCCCGGCGGCATACGCCTGCACGGCCTGGTTATAAACCGCATGGAATCTGTCGGCGAAGTCGTAGTGTTTCATGGCAGTCCGGGGCCACAGGAAGGAAATTCCGCGAAAAAGCAACCGGATGCAGCGACGGTCCAGCTGGCGCAGCAAGTTCACGGCACCGTGAAATCGATCAGCCGCTTCTGGCGGTCGACCTTGTCCACGACCACCTGCACCTTGTGGCCGAGCTCGAACTTCCGCTTGGTCTTGCGGCCCAGGAAGGCCGTGCCGGCCCCGTTCAGCACGTAGAAATCGTCCTTGAGCGAGGAGATCGGCACCATGCCAAAGGCCCCGGCCTCGGCGACCTCGATGAAGAAGCCGTGGTTGCGCACATCGGTGATGATCGCGGTGAAAAGGGTCTTCTTCTTTTTCTCCGCCTCGCGCTCAAAATATTCCATGAGCTTCACCTTGACGGAATCGCGTTCCGCCTCGGTGCTGTTGATTTCGGTGAGGCTCAGGTGCTCCGCGAGGTTGTCCACCTGGGCGATGCGGTAGCTCGTCGCGCTGCCGTGCCCGCCCTTGTGCTTGGCCAGGTAGGCGTCGAAGACCCGGTGCACCACCAGATCGGAGTACCGGCGGATGGGGGAGGTGAAATGGGTGTAGTCCTTTTTATTCAGCCCGTAATGGCCGTCGGGTGTGCCGCGATAGCAGGCCTTGCGCATGGAGCGGAGCAGTTGCGTCCGGAGCAGGTAGCCCTGCGGATGATCCTTGAGCAGGGTGAGCAGGCGGACGACCTCGTCGCGCTGGGCGAGGTTGCTGACCTTGAGGCCGAAGGTGGTGAGGAACTGCCGGTAATCGTTCAGCTTCTCCTCGTCGGGATCATCGTGGACGCGATAGAGCGAGGGCAGGTGGTGGGAGCGGGTGAGGTGGGCGACGGCCTCGTTGGCCATGAGCATGAATTCCTCGATCAGCTGGTGGCTCTCATCGTTGTGGATCAGCTCGATGCGGTCGGCGTAGCCCTCGGCGTCGACAAAGATTTTCGTCTCGGGCATGTCGAGGTCCAGGCTGCCCCCGCGCATGCGCTCCAGGCGGATCTTTCGGCCGATGGTCCACAGCTGGCGGACCCAGCCCTGCAGGTCGGTGAGTTCCTGGTGCGATAGCTCGTTCAAGGCGCGGCCGGTCGCCCCGGTCTGGTGCGCCGCGGGCAGGGGAAGCTGCCGGATTTTGTTGAGATCGTCCTCGAACATCAGCGCGAAGGCCTGCTTGTAGGTCAGGCGCTTGACGCTGCGGATGACCGTGTTGGCAAACGCGGTTTCCTTGAGCCGGCCGCTGGCGGTGAAGGTGAACAGCGCCGCCTTGGTCAGCCGGTCCTGGGCCTCGACGAGCGAGCAGAGGCCGTTGGAAAGTTTCTCCGGCAGCATGGGGATGACGGTGCCGACCAGGTAGGTCGAGTTGCCGCGATTCTGGGCCTCGCGATCGAGGGCCGTCCCGGGTTTGACGTAATGACTGACGTCGGCAATGTGGACGCCGATCCGGATGTCGCCGCCCTCGAGATATTCCACGGACAGCGCATCATCGAAATCCTTGGCGTCATCGGGATCGATGGTGAAGGTTGATATGGCCCGGTAATCCAGGCGACCGGTGAGATCGGCCTCGCCCACCACACTGGGCAGGGCGGCGGCCTCGCGCGCGACCTCCGGCGGGAACACCGGGGTCAGGTTGTATTTGTGGTAGATCGCGGCGAGCTCGGCGCGCGGCTCGAAGGTGCGGCCGAGACGCTCGACAATCACGCCGTCCGGGTTCTGCTGGCGGTCCTGCCAGTCGTTGAGTTTGACGACCACCTTGTCGCCCACCATCGCGGGCGGCTTCAATCCGCCCTTGGCGGGATCAGCCACGATGATGTTGTGGCCCAGGCGCGGATCGTCCGAAATCACATAGAAGTACGTCGGCGCCCGCTGCAGGGAGCCGGTGATGGTGGCCGCGCCGCGGGTCAGGATCTTGATGACCCGGCCCGCTTGCTCGCCCGGCTTGAGAAAATGGGGGAAGTCGCGTTCCTTGGGCGAGCGGAGGCGGACGACCACGGTGTCGCCTTGCAGGGCCACGCCGGTGTCCTCACCCGAGATGAAGATGGCGGGCTTGCGCGGCTCGGTGACCTTGACCTCGGGGAAGACCATGGCCGAGCCTTTCTGCCGGAAGTTGATCTTGCCGGTGACCAGGTCCGCCTCGCGGGGCAGGCACAGGCGGTCGCCCTTGATCACGGCGATGCGGCCGGTCTGGATCAGCTCGCCGATTTGCTGGGCGAACTTGCGCCGGTCCTTGGGATTGAGGCGCCATTCCTTGGCGATGGCGTCGGCGGCGGTCGGGACGTAGCCACGGCGCTGGAGATGGGATAAAAGACGGTCGGAATAACTCATGAGGGAAGACACTGGGCGGCCGGTGGAAATCACCGCGGCCAAACGGGCCCATAATTTTCTAGTGGAACCATGCGTGCGGGCGGGTAGTGTTGCAACATGCGAATTGTCCACGCGGCCAGTGAGTTGTTTCCCTATCTCAAGACCGGCGGCCTGGCGGATGCCGTGGCGGCGCTCACGGGCGCGCTGGCCGACAACGGCCACGAGGTGGCGGTCTTCATGCCCGGCTACAGTTCGGTGCTCGATGGTCCGCACATGGCGGGCCGCATGCCCAGCCACAAGCTCAAGGTGGAGATGGGTGACACCTTTCTGGCCGGCGATGTCTATGCGCTCAACCCCCGGCCGGGCCTCACCCTCTACCTGGTCTGCCGCGAGGAATTCTTCGACCGCAAGCGGCCGTACTGGACCGGCGAGCGGGACTATGATGACAACGATGCGCGATTTATCTTCTTCCAGAAAGCCGTGGTCGAGTTGCTCCGCCTGACGGACTTCAAGGCGGACATCGTGCATTGCCATGACTGGCAGACCGGGTTGCTGCCCGTCTTCCTGCGCGAGGCGGAACGGCGCTATGCGGTCACCCTGGCCCTGAAGACCGTCTTTACCATCCACAACATCGCGTATCAGGGGGTCTTCCCGCGCAAATCCTACGCGCTGACCAATCTGCCGGAAGACCTGCTGACCATCGACGGTTTGGAGTACTACGACCAGATGTGCATGCTCAAGGGCGGCATTGTCTACGCGGATCTGGTCACCACCGTGAGCCCGCAATACGCCAAGGAAATCCAGACGCCGGACTTCGGCAACGGCATGGATGGGGTGATCGGCACCCGGCTTAACGACCTGCATGGCCTGATCAATGGCATCGATACGGCCGTGTGGAATCCCTCGACCGATAAGAGCCTGCCGGCCCGCTACCGGGCGGACGACCTGGCGGGCAAGGGCGTCTGTCGCGCCCAACTGCTGAAGCAGTTTGGCTGGAATCCGAAGTTCAAGGGGCCGATCTTTGGCATGGTCTGCCGCTTCACCCCCGCCAAGGGCTTGGATCTGGTGCTGGGCGCGCCGGAATTTTTCGCCGACGAAAACTGCCGCCTCGTGATCCTCGGTTCCGGCGAAAAGAAATACGAGGAGCTGGTCCACGAATTTGCCGCGGCCCATCCGGGCAAGGTGGGGGTCTGTGTGCGCCAGGACGAGACGATGAGCCACCTCGTCGAGGCGGGGGCGGATTTCTTTTTGATGCCTTCGCTCTTCGAGCCCTGCGGCCTGAACCAGATGTACAGCCAGGCCTATGGGACCGTGCCGGTGGTCAGCAATGTGGGCGGGCTCGTCGATACCGTCGCGGACATTGAACTTAACCCGGAAACGGGCACGGGCATCGTCACGGTCGCCAAGCAGGAAGAGTTCAACCTCGCCCTCCACCGGGCGCTGACCCTCTACGCGGACAAGACGCGCTATGCGGCGGTGCAGCGCCGGGCGATGGAGCGGGACTTTTCCTGGACCAAGGCGGTGACCGCCTACGAGCAACTGTACACCGCGGCGCTGTGAGCCCCATCGGGTTGGCGTCCGCCCGGCATTGCTTGCGCGCAGCCACAGGCCTCCGTGCCTGTGGATGGCACGTGATCCGACAGGCAGGAGCGCCTGTCGCTACCGAACAAGGCATTTTTGAAGTGCACCCGGGTCCGTCCGCATGTCCTTGACGATTGTTTGGTTCAGACAGGACCTGCGGTTGCAGGACAATCCCGCGCTCAACGCCGCGCTGGCCCAGGGTGGCGCCATATTGCCGGTCTTCATTCTGGACCAGCCCGGCGCCGGTGCTTGGCCGATGGGGGGAGCGAGCCGCTGGTGGCTGCACCAGTCGCTGCAACGTCTGGATGAAGTCCTCCGTGCGCGGGGCTCACGCCTGATCCTGGCGCAAGGCGCGAGTGGGACGATCTTGCCGGCGCTGCTCAAGCAGAGTGGGGCCAAGGCGGTATACTGGAACCGGTGCTATGAACCGGCGGTCGTGGCCCGCGACAAGGCGCTTAAGGTGGCATTGGCCGCAGGCGGGTGGGGGGCCAGCAGCTTCAACGCTTCGCTGCTCTTCGAGCCGCCGGCCGTGCAAAATAAATCGGGCGGACCCTTTCAGGTTTTCACGCCGTTCTGGAAGCACTGTCTGGCCCTGCCCGTGGACGCGCCGGCCAAATTGCCCGCGGGTCCGCTCCCGGGCCCGGCGCAGTGGCCGGATTCACTCGAGCTCGCGCAGCTCGGCCTGCGGTCCGCCGTCCGGTGGGACGCCGGCCTGGCGTCCGCGTGGCAGCCCGGTGAAGCGGCCGCCCGGCTGAGGCTCAAGCAATTCGCCGCCGGTGCACTCGGGCACTATTCCGACCAGCGCAATCTTCCGGCGGTCGACGGTACGTCGGCCTTGTCGGCGCATCTGCATTTTGGCGAGATCAGCCCGCGGCAGATCTGGGCGGCGGTGCGCGCCCTGTCGCACGACAGCGGGGTCTTTCCGGCCAGCCGGGGCGCCCAGGTTTTCCTGAGCGAGGTGGGCTGGCGGGAGTTTGCCTACCATCTGCTCTATCATTTTCCCCACACCCCGGAGCGACCATTGCGGGCCGAGTTTGCGGCCTTTCCCTGGCGGACCGATGCGGGGCAGTTGCGCGCGTGGCAAAAGGGTCAAACCGGTTACCCGATTGTCGATGCCGGGATGCGGCAACTCTGGCAGACAGGCTGGATGCACAATCGGGTTCGGATGATCGTCGCCTCGTTCCTGGTTAAGCACCTGCGGATTTCCTGGCAGGAGGGGGCGGCTTGGTTTTGGGACACCCTCGTTGATGCCGATCTCGCCAGCAACACCCTCGGCTGGCAGTGGACGGCGGGTTGCGGGGCCGATGCCGCCCCGTATTTTCGCATTTTTAACCCGATCCTGCAGGGTCTGAAATTTGATCCCGCGGGTGACTATGTCCGCCGCTGGGTGCCGGAATTGGCCCGCGTCCCCGTCGACCTTATTCATCAACCTTGGACGGCCCCGGCGGAAACCCTGGCCGCGGCCGGGGTTGTTTTGGGCCGGAATTATCCGCAACCCATAGTGGAGCATGCAGAAGCAAGAGTGGCGGCTTTGGCGGCCCTGCAGGAAATCCGGGCCAAGCGTCCCTGAAGATTCCTGAAATCGGGGCTTTTCAATCGGGTCCCTAAAACTATGTTGGGCCGCTTATATGCAGAGAACATTCATTATTTTTAAGCCCGACTGCATGGCCCAGCGCCATGTGGGCACCGTGCTCAATCGCTTTGAAGGCGCCGGCTTCACCATCGTGGGCTGCAAGATGACCCGCCTGACCCCGGCGTTGCTCCGGACCCATTACGCGCATGTGGCCGACAAGCCCTTTTATCCCGAGATTGAGAAGTTCATGAGTTCCAGCCCGGTTATCATGCTCGCGCTGGAGGGTGACAATATCGTCCAGAAGGTGCGCGATCTGCTCGGGCCGACCGATTCCCGCAAGGCCGCCAAGGGCACCATCCGCGGCGACTTTGGCACGGAGATGATGAAGAACGTCTGCCACGCCTCCGACACCGACGAGAACGCGAAGGCCGAACTGGCCCGCTTTTTCCAGGCTGACGAGTTGTTCAGCGCCTGATTTTTTTGCGCACTTGACGCCCGGCGGTCGGGTGCGCTTCTCTGCTCTTTCAGTTTTTTGCCCTTATCGTCTAGCGGCTAGGACAGCGGCTTCTCAAGCCGTTAACCGGGGTTCGATTCCCCGTGAGGGCGCCAATTTCATAGGAGAGCATAATAATGGGAACGGAAAGGGAATAAACTCGGGCCACCCCATGTCCCATTCCGTGTGGTTTGCGGGGATCGCGAGGGGTAGTGCATACCCTTTCCCCCTTTTCAGGTTCGGCACCCAACAAAAAGCCCCGCCGTTTCGCGCGAGGCTAGAAGTGACTGACTGACGATATGCTTACGCTACGAAGCGACGGCGAAGGGCGGCGAGGCCAAGGAAAGAGAAGCCGAACAGGGCGAGGGATGAGGCGGTGTCGATGCCGAGGACAGGCGCTAGATCGGCTACGAGCTGCTCACGGAAATTCTGGCGATCTTTCGCGCGGGACTCACTGATTGTGCTTGGGTCAACTTAGCAAGGACGCCGGCTTCATTGCATGGTTTGACCACGTAACTTTGCGCGCCCAGCTGGATCACCTTAGTCACGGTCGCGCGGTCGGATGTCGCGGTGCACATTACGACATAGACGGACTGGAGCAGTGGCGATTGTCTGATCCGGCGAAGCACTTCAAGGCCATCTGGTTCGGGCATGGTGATATCGAGAAAGACGACATCAAAGGCCCGGTTGGGATCATCCAACAACGCCCAAGCTTCGTCGCCGTTTTGGGCGATGCTTATCTGGCAGTCCTCGCGGCTGGAAAGGATCTTTCGCAAGACTTCGCGGGAAACGGGTTCATCTTCTACAATCAGAATCTTCATGTCGAGTACGGCTCATCTATCGAGTTCGGCTCAGATCGCTCAAACTGAAGCAGGAAGAGCCAGTTGGGAA
>JBAXWQ010000126.1:0-9265 GCA_037128315.1 Opitutia bacterium
GGTCCGGCTACCTGTCGCAGTCGGCGCCAATGGCTTTCTTCAACTTCGTTGCCGGTAATCCGCCCGAGCGGATTGAGGTCACCTGGCCCGATGGGAAGAAGACGACCCATGCGTATCAGGCCGGCGTGACGCCATTGGTTCTGCAGCAATAAGCGGCGCACCGAAACCGTCGACCCCGCACCGCCGTTCTGGCGGTGCTCCCGGATACTGATGCCGAGTGGAACTCCAAGGTCCTCAACCCGCAGGTCGGCCACCTGTGGCCGCATCGCCTGGACCTCCCTCGCGTTGCTGGTCTTGTTACTGGGGGCAGGGGTGGCCCTGGCGGTCCGATTCCGGCCGGCTGCTGAAGCCACCCCGGCCTTGCGCGGGCAGGCGGTGGCCAGTAACCTCGGCTGCTTTGCCTGCCATGGGGTGGATGGCCGAGGCGGGGTAGCTGACCCGGGCGCACGCAGCGGTCTGGTCCCCGCCTGGGATGGACCAACGGTTGCTACCTACGCGCGAAACGAGGCCGAAGTGGTGGAATGGATTCGCGACGGCAAGCCGGCGCGGTTGAAGGACGTGGACCTCAATGCCGGCCGCCGGCCGCTCCTGCCGATGCCTGCCTACCGGGAAAAGATCTCCGCCGCGGAACTCGCCGACCTGATGGTCTATTTTCGCGCCGTGTCGGCCTTCGACACCAATATCACGGCGCTGGCCTACGAGGGCATGCACGAGGCGGACAAGCTCGGCTGTTTTGCCTGTCACGGAGCTGGCGGCGTGGGTGGCGCCACCAATCCGGGCAGCTTCAAGGGCCACATTCCCGCCTGGGATGGCGTGGAGTTCGCGGAGATCGTCCGCGACGACGGTGAACTCCGCGAGTGGATCATGGACGGTTATCCCCAGCACCTGTGGAACAACCCGGCCGCCCGCCACTTTCTCGAAGGGCAGATCGTGCAAATGCCGGCCTACCGGCGCGTCATCGCCGATGACCAACGGGCCAAGATCATGGGTTACATCCAATGGCGGCGCGCCGCCCGGCCGCCCGCCGAGATGCACGATCCGCCGGTGCCCACGTTTCCTCCGGAGACAGGGCGCCCAGCGACACCGGTCTACCGCTCCCCGCAGTTCATTTGCCTCTCCCCGGACGGTCAGCAGGCCTATGTCGTCAACTACACGGCGGACCTGGTCTCGGTCATCGACATCCGGCAGCGCCAGGTCGTGCGGGAAATCCCCGTCAGTTCCCGGCCGAACCAGGCGAAATTTTCCCCCGATGGCCGGCTCCTTTATGTCAGCAGCACGTGGGCGGGGAAAATCGACGTCGTCGATGTCGCCCAGGGGACGGTGATTCGTACCATGACCGCCGGCCATGAGCCATGCGGGCTGAGTGTCGCCGCGGACGGGAGCCGGCTGTACGTGACCAACGTCGTCTCCAGCAGCGTATCGATGCTCGACACCGCGTCGGGGCGCACCCTCGCGGAGACGCCGGTTGGCAGTCAGCCGCGATTTGCCGCGCTTACGCCGGATGGCACCCGGCTGCTCGTGGCCAACGGGCTATCGCCCTGGGTCTCCGTCCTCGACGCCCAGGCGGGCCGTGAAATCGGGCGCTACGACATGGGCCGGGCCTCGATGCTGCGCGAGATCGTCTGCAGCCCGGATGGCCACTGGGCATTCCTGACGAATTTGGTTTCGCACAATGAAGTGCCGACCGTGCAGATGGAGCGGGGCTGGATCAATTCCAACGGCTTCTCGGTGCTCGACCTGACGCAGCCGGGTCGGCGGGTCACGCTGCTCCTCGACCAGCTGCTGTCGGGGGCCACGAATCCGTGCGGCCTGGCGCTCTCGGCCGACAGCAAGCGACTCTACGTCAGCCTCGCGGGCATCCACGAGATCGCGATCGTCGATCTGCCCGCCGCCCTGGAACTCGCCGCGCAGGCCACAACGCCGGAGGCGATCGTGCGGCTGGAGGAGGATGTTGAAATTCTGCAGCAGCGGAAGATCACCCGGCGCCTGCCGGCGGGTGGGCTGGGCCCGCGCTCCCTGGCCCTGAGCGAGGCGACCGGCGAGTTGCTCGTCGCAAATTATTTCAGCGACACGGTCACGGTCCTCGACGCCGAGACGGGTGCGATTCGCGCCACCATTCCCCTGGGGACCCCGCAGGCGATGTCGGAGTGGCGCCAAGGCGAGCTGATGGCCAACGACGGACGGATCACTTACCAAAATTGGATCAGCTGCACGAGCTGTCACCAGGAGGACACGACGAGCGACGGCCTGAACTGGGATCTGGCCAATGACGGCCTCGGTAACGCGAAGAACAACAAGTCGCTCCAGGATGCCCATTTTTCCCCGCCGGCGATGTGGAGTGGGGTCCGCGCCGACCTCTTCGACGGCGTGGGTGCCGGGGAGCGGTTCCAGGGCTTCGTGCCGATGGCAAAGGTGCAGGGGCCGATCACCCAGTACCCCTCGCAGCCCGACCGCCCGCCCAGTCCCTATCGTAACGCCGACCCGGGCGTATGGGAGCGCGGCCGGAAGCTGTTCACGGTGGCCGGATGCGATGCCTGTCACCCCGCGCCTTTCTACACCGACTTGAAGCTCCACGACGTCGGGTTCGGGACCCCCAACGATTTCCGCAACCGCTTCGACACGCCGACGCTCAAGAGCACTTATCGGACGGCGCCGTATCTCCACGACGGCCGCGCTCCCGACCTGACCTCGCTGTTCACCGAACACAACCCGCAGGACCGGCACGGCCGAACCAAGGGGTTCACCGCGCAGGAACTGGCCGACCTGATCGCATTCGTGCGGAGCCTCTGATGCGCATACCCAGGCAGATTCAAGTAGGATTGGCGGGCATGGGCGTAATCGTTTTGCTGTGCCCAACCCAGGCGCCCGCCACTCCGGATGCGTCTTCGCTGTCCGCGGTCTACCAACCCAGTGGAATGGTCTACCCCTATGGAGTGCTGTCACCGGAACTCGCGCGGGAGGTGCAGCGTGCTGATGTGGGGAGCCCTCCCTCCCGCTTTGGCAAGCTCACCAGCAGGCAATGGGCCTACGGCGCGACGTGGGCCCGGGAAAATCTTCGCCCGGTGCCGAATCCGCATCCGGCGCCGGAACCGCAGCCTCGGCGCGACCACCCCTTTGATGTCGCGGTGTGCGGTGACGGCACGAAGGCCTACATCAGCCTGCTCGGCTCCGAACTGAGGCCAGGTTCCGAGGTCGCGGTCTATGACGTGGCGGCCGGCAAAATGACCAAGCGCATACCTCTCCAGCGGGTCGGGGAAAGCGGCCCCGCGGGCTCCGCGCCGATGCGGCTGCACCTGCATCCGGATGGGCGCCATCTGTTCGTCGGAAATCGGTTTTCGAATTTCCTCAGTGTCATCGACACCCAGCGCGACGAGGTCGTCGGCGAAATCCCGCTCGATTTTTATGCCCAGGGCATGGCGTTCTCGCCGGATGGCAAGATCGCCTGGGTCGCCAACCGTTACCTCGATGAGGTCCTCGTCCTCGACATCAAGGCCGAAGGCGACCGCTTCGAGGCGAAGATGCGCGTGATTGGCGGACTCGACGATCAGGCGTATTTGGCACCGCAGGGCATCGGGCAGATCATGCAGCAGAGCTGTGGCACAACCGGCTGCCATGATGTGAAACGCGGCGGCTTCGTGGCGGGCGCCGATCTCCGGGCGAGCTTTGTCTCCGCGCTCGATCATGTGGTGCCGGGCCGGGCCGCCGAGAGCCGGCTCCTGCGGGCGGTCACCCGTACCCGGGACGGCGGTTATGCCGACACCATGCCGCTCTTCTCGAGTCACGCGAACCAGACCGTGGTCTTCGGTGATCCGGCCCATGACGCCAATTATCAGGCGATCAAGCACTGGATTGATTCCACGTCCGTCGGGCCCGGCATCGGGGTGGGCAATCCTCGTAGCAAGCCCAGCATCGTCGCGCTTAGCTCGGATGGCCGCCATCTTTACGTCGGCAACACCGGCACCCAGGATATCTCGATCGTCGACACACGGAGCAATCGGGAAGTCGGCGCGATCTACATCCAGAATGTCACCAATGAACTGAAGATTCTGCGCTCACCGGTCACCGGTGAGGATTGGCTGTTTGTCTCTACGATGGGCGTCGGGTTCGGCACCGCGAAGGAACGTGATCCCTGGGGCGGGGAGACCTGGGACCGCCAGAACGCCGCGTCGCAATACACCGTTTGGCGAGATCCCAATACCGCCGCGGTCTTCGCCAAGGATCAGCAGGAGATACTCGGGCCCTTTGAGGCGACCGACGGCACGGCGAACTTCAAGTTTCGCGACATCCAGAACGATTATGTCGTCATCAATGTCAGCCAGCTGCCGATCCCGGCGGAGCCACCGCCCGCGGGCCTGAACTACCTCCTGAAGGCGAATCGCTACGAGTCGCATCGCCACTGGGTGCGTTACACGTCGGACACGGCCGAATCGATGTACCCCGACACCAAGGGCGACATCCCGCCCGATCTGATGCGCGTCGTCGGCGCGCTGCCCGACAAGGCGGTCGTCGTGGACGACCGGATCTTCGTGACCATGCAGGGCTCCGGCGAAGTCCAGGAGCTGCGATTCAATGCCGAGGCGGCCGACCCGAGCGACATTCTCACCCCGATCCGCAACTACGGCACCGGTGCGCAGCCCTTTGGGATCGCAGCGGGCGTGCCGGGCACACCGTCGGCCGGAAAGCTCTTTGTGGCGAATTTCTACGGCAGCTCGCTCTCCGTAATCGACCGCCCGACCGGCGCGACCCGCGAGGTGCCGACCGATCCGGTGCTCGCGCGACTGCCCCTCGGCGTCACCAGCGCGGAGCGCGGCGAGTTTCTCGTTCACACCTCGGCGTTCACCAGCGACAATGATCAATCGTGCGTCAGCTGTCATTATCGCGAGCTCAGCGACGGGCGTGGCTGGGGAGTAAGCCAGATCCAGGGCCAGGAATATCTGACGGGCCAGAGCAAGGTCGGCAACCTCGTCGAGGGCACGACCATGCTTCCGCCGCAGCAGAAAAGCCTGTGGGGCATCCAACCCTTCTTCCTCGAGGGCTCGCTCTCGATCTATGACCCGCGGTCGATGCTGATGGAGCACTGTCCGGCGGATGACTTCCGGGATCGGATTGCCAGCGGTGACTACCGCGACATCGAGGCGCATGCCCCGGTGCTCGCCGTGCAGGACATTCAGTCGAAGACGACCTCCTCGACCGACAACGAGTCGAACCTCGAGGAGCGCCGGGCGGAGTTTTTCCGGCGGCAGTCGCTCAAGTATTTCGGCAAGGCATTTGTGCTGCGTGATTTTCAGCGCTTCGTCGGCGAGTGGCAGGCGCACGAGCCGCGGCTGATGCCGAACCCGTTCGATCCGAACTCGGCCTCTGTCAGTCGCGGCCGGGCCCTGTTCAACCACCCGCAGCTCGGCTGCGCCTCCTGCCACCCGGCGCCAAATTTCGCGAAGAAGGATTTTCCCAACAACCCCCGGCAGGTGGTGCCGCCGCAGGTGCCGCTGAGCGTGCGCGACACCGGATTCACGCTGATCAGCATGTCCCGGCTCGATTACCTGGCCGGCATTCGTCACGACCTCGAGCCGTGGGATGCGGGCCGCGCCGAATCCCCGGAGCAGAACCAGCATATCACGCCCCTGCAGCTCCGCGGCGCCTGGGACCGGCCCCCGCTTTTCCTCCACAACGCCATGGCCCGCTCGCTCCGCGAGGTCATCGCGGCCCCTGGAGTTCCTGCGCTCGGCTGGTTCAAATACGAGCCGCTCTTTGGCGGCTCGCCGGAGCGCCCGGGCCGGCGGGAAATCGGCTTCAACGAGACCTACATGATCCCGAAGGGCACGAATGCCGCCAAAGTGCATCTCCAGACCGGGGGCCGCATCGCGAGTGATGCCCATGGCGGCACTTCCCAGCTCACGCCCCAGCAGATCGATGATCTGGTGAATTATCTGGAGACGATCGAATGAGAACACTCCCGATCATCATCACCGTGATCGTGGCCGCGGCGGTCGGTTCCGCGGTGTTTCTCAATCATCGATCTGCCCAAGCCGGGTCCGGTGAAACGGTCAAACCGGTTTCCGGCCTAGCGCTACCGGTTGTCCGGAGGGTGGAGATACGTCACGGGACGGACGACTCCGTCATGATGGTTGTCTCCGGCCTGCGGTTCACCATGGGCACTGCCGACGCTCACGCCGACCTGCCCGTCAACCCGCTGGTGCCCGGCCGGGTGAAGCCGACCGAGATCAAGTTTGCCCGCGCCTGGGAAGGCTGGGCGCTGGAGGACGAACGGCCCGCGCACACGGTGCGGCTAAAGGGCTTTGCCATCGACCGGTACGAAGTCACCAACGCCCAGTATCGAAAATTCCTCGCGGCCGTGCACGAGCATGGCGACGCCGCCTGGGCGCACCCCACTCAGCCGAAGGGCAAGGACCACACCCCGCGCTACTGGAAGGAATTCAACCCGCTGCTCAAGGACCCGGCCTATGCGCTGCTGGCGCAGTACGACGCCACGACCTTTACCGCCGACCCCAAGCCCGTCGTGGGGGTCGACTGGTATGACGCTTACGCCTATGCGCAATGGGCGGGCAAGCGCCTGCCGACCGAGGCGGAGTGGGAGTTCGCCGCGCGCGGACCGGACGGGCGGCGCTGGCCGTGGGGCAATGAGTGGCAATGGGGCCTCTGCAATATCGTCGGCGAAAAGCTGGGTGCGGACGTACGTGCCCAGGGCAAGGAAAAGGACGGCTATATTTACCCGGCGCCAGTGGGCACCTACCCGGCGGGCCGCAGTCCGTTTGGCTGCGATGACATGGCGGGCAACGCGGCCGAATGGGTTGCGGATTGGTATGCCGCCGACTCCTACCAGACGGACACCGCGGACAACCCCCGCGGTCCGTCCACCGGAACTGAGCGCTCCGTTCGCGGCGGCAGTTCCCAAAACTATCCGAGCTACACCCGGTGCGCAGTCCGCGCGCACCGCGAGCCGGAATTCAAAACCTTCACCCTGGGCTTCCGCTGTGCCAAAGATCTCTGACCTCATCCCATTTCAGCCGCAGGCGGGCGCCGGCTTTCGTCGTGGTCTGCGCGGTGCGCTCGCGGCGGTCGCCACACTTTTGTTGCCGCTGTCTGGTGTGGCCGAAGTGCCGCCGACTCCTCCATCGGGCATGGTCTACGTGCCGGCGGGCGAATTCTTGATGGGCTCCGATGTGGGCAACTTCGACGAGCGACCCGCGCACAAGGTCCGTCTCTCGGCCTACTTCATCGACCAGACCGAGGTCACCGTCGCCGACTACAATGCGTTCATTCGCGCCACCGACGCCTTTGACGCTATCGAGGGTCCGTGGTTCAGGGTTTCCACGGCCGCCTGCGTGGAACTGCTCCAGCGCTACGAGCAGCGCTACGGTGTCATCTTTGCCCAGTTCCGGCCGCCTTCACTCTCCGACCAGGCCGCGGCGGAGCGACTCACGCTCGATGCACTTCACTGGAAGGCGGCGGTCGCCGCACTGCGGGCCCTATTGGGAGATGACCGGGCGCTCGCCGCTCGCCCCGCGGCGGAGGTCGCCGCCTCGCCCCGGGTGCTGGCGCTCATTGCTGCGGAGGCGCGCCTGCCCATTACCTATGTGACTTGGCGCGATGCCGCCGCCTTCGCCCGGTGGGCGGGCAAGCGCCTGCCGACCGAGGCGGAATGGGAAAAGGCCGCACGCGGCACTGAGGGACGGATTTATCCCTGGGGTCCGGACTGGGACCCGACCAAAGCCCGGGCCGGGCTTGAGGTTGAGGCGGGCCCGACCGTCGTCGGCAGCTTTCCGCAAGGGGCCAGCCCCTATGGTTGCCTCGATATGTCGGGCAATGTCTGGGAGTGGTGTGAGGACTGGTTCGGCGAATATTATTATCAGGAATGTGCCGACGGGGTGTCCGACCCGAAGGGGCCGCCTGGCCTGGCGAACGGGGAGCTGCCCAAGCAGGATCCGAGCGTCAACTACCTGCGCAACGCGGTGAAGCAGGGGCGTGAAACCGACACGCGCAAAATTGTGCGCGGAGGCTGCTGGGCGGCGGGTGCCGGCATGATCGGTCAGACGGAATTCAACAACCGGTGCGCCCGGCGCCTCTGGTCGAATCCCAATTACTGGTCGGAAGACACCGGGTTCCGGTGCGCCAAGGACGCTCCATGAAAATTCAGGCTTTTAGGCTTACGCGAAGGGGAACGGCGGTTTTGCTGGCCGTAGGACTATTTGTCGTCGGCTGTGGCAACGCCGCCCAGCAGCAGGCCTACGAAAAGGCCGTCCAGGCGGAGCGGCAGCTGACCGGGGAAAACGCCGCCGCGATCCTGTTGGAATACCGTCAGGTCATCGACCTGCAGCCGGGCTCCACCTGGGCCCGGAAGGCTCAGGTCCGCATTGACGCCGTAGCCGCCAAGATAAAGGCAGCCGAACTGAACAAGAATGTGTTTCAGGAGCATGGCATTGACTGAGCTGATCCCGCCCCCATTTCGCGTCACAATAATTTCAATGAAAACCACCACACCATTACCCATCCGTTCCCTATCTCCGGCTGCCGGCCCCGCCCGCACTTTGCCGGCGCCTCTGCACGAAAGTCTTTCCGCGCGAAGTGGGGGCTGTCGATTGGAGGTCAGGGCGTCGAGGCGCGAGTCCTTCACGGAGTACCATGTGACGGCAGCCATAGAGGGCGAGGGCGCCGAGGTCAGCGGGCGGTGCACGGCGGACGATGCGATCGGGCAAGTGGCCGCCGTCCTGGCGCAACACGAGATTCAGCCGATCCAGGAAAAATTTTATGGCCGCCGGGAAGTGCGCGAGGATGTGCTCCGGCATCGCCGGGAAGCTTATGCGCGGTACGGGTTGGACGCAGAGGTTCCGGTGACATGGATCGAAGGAACCCCGCTGGGCGGCAGTGATTTTGCGGGTCTGCAAATTTGGGGTGTCGCTTCCCATGCCGGTGAGGCTTGCGTTCGGACGGTGGAGAATCCCGTCACCGGGCGCGGCCGCGTCTGGCAGGGCCGGGACTTTGAGATGCTGCATCTGCCCGCGGTGCGGGGAACACTTCCCGGCGGAATGCTGCCGGCCGGGCCCACCGCCCAGGCGCAGCAGATGTTCACGAATGTGGAAATGGGGCTGAAGGCCCATGGTATGGCCTATACCGATGTTGCGCGGACGTGGATCTATGTGTCCCGCCTGCTTGAATGGTATGGCGAGCTGAACCGGGTGAGAAACGCTATCTATGTTCCGGCCGGCCTGGGCGCCCGCGGCGGGGTCGCCTTCCCGGCGAGCACGGG
>JBAXWQ010000127.1:0-9229 GCA_037128315.1 Opitutia bacterium
AGGGCCCGCGTCCCCGCGGGCCGGGGCTCGCAGGGACGCGAGCCCTCCACTAATTTCTCCAATCTGCCCATGCGCCCGACCTTTCCGGTCAGCGACCACTGCGACGGCCAGCGTTTCTTCAACCCCCCCGGCTGGCTGGCGGCCCGGTCCTTCTCCGACCTGCCGAAATGGTGGGCCCAGCAGTTGTTCCTTGGCCAGCGGAAGCGCTGGCCCCGCACGGTGCCGGCCCCGGCCACCCCGTCCCTGCCCGCCGCGGTGCCCGCCGGCCAGCTGGCCGTCACCTTCATCGGCCACTCGACTTTTCTGCTGCAGTTGCCCGGCTTGAACATCCTGACCGATCCGATTTTCTCGCCGCGCGCCAGTCCGTTCGCCTGGGCCGGCCCCAAGCGCATCCAACCGCCCGCGCTGACTCTCGCCCAGTTGCCCCCGGTTGATGTCGTTCTGCTCAGCCATAATCATTACGACCACCTCGACCTGGCGTCGCTGCGCTGGCTGGCGCGGGAAAGAAATCCCCAGGTGGTCACCACGCTGGGCAACAAATCCTGGCTCGAAAAGCGCGGGGTGGGCCGCGGCGTGGAGCTCGACTGGTGGCAGGCCCACGCCGCCCACCCGGAACTGAAAGTCACCTGCACCCCGGCCCAGCACTTTGCCGCGCGCTGGCCTTGGGACCGCGGCCTAAGCCTATGGGGCGGATTTGCGTTGGAGACCTCCGCCGGCCGGATTTATTTTGCAGGTGACTCGGGTTACTGCAGCGCATTTCAGGACATCGGCGCCCGCCTCGGGCCCTTCGACCTTTCGTTGCTGCCCATCGGGGCCTACGAGCCGCGCTGGTTCATGCAGTCGGTCCATTGCACGCCGGATGAGGCGGTGCAGGCCCACCGCGAGGTGCGCGCAAAACAAAGCGTGGGGATGCACTTCGGCACATTCCAGCTCACGGACGAGGGCAGGGAAGAACCGCTGGATGCGCTCGCCGCGGCCCGCACGCGGCACGGGGTCGCTGCGTCAGAATTCACCACCCTCAACGTTGGCGAGACGCGCTGGTTTGGGGCGGCACGGTAGCGCTACTGTAGGAGGGGCTTTATGCCCCGATTGATCGAACGCATTGTTACCGTGCGCGGAAATCGGGGCATAAAGCCCCTCCTACAGCCAGAATAGCCTCATGCGATAAGTGGTTCTCCAATTAATCCTAAGGGCGACTCGGCCGCTTACCCAACCCGCGCGCCGCGCCAACCAAGATTAGGAGTGCGTAAAAGAGCGTGCTCGGCGCCCCACCGCCCCCGCCGCCGCTGCTCGCGGCAGGAGTCGGCGTGGGGGTGGGAGTCGGCGTCGGTGTCGGATCGACCAGCGGACCGGTGATCGACCACGTGGCGGCGCTGCTGGTCACGGTGCCGCCGGAGTTCGTGACATTGACGCGGTAGCTGTCACCAGAAGTGTTTCCTGAACCTGCCGCGATCGTGAGCACCGGTGTCGTGGCGCCACTGTAGGCGCCGCCATTGCCCACGTCGGCCCACGCGGTCTGCCCGTTGGGCTTGCGCTGCCATTGGTAGGTGAGCGCCGAAGGCGACACCGCGATGACCTGGAAGTACGTAATCCCGTCGCTGGTCAGGGCGATGTTCTCGGGCTGCTGCGTCACGACCGGCTGCGCGCCCAGCCCGGGGTTGTAGAGCTGGAGGAACTTGGTGAAGGCGTCCGCCCCCACTTTGGCCCCGGTCCGGCGGCCCACAAAGTCGTCGATCGCGATATGGATCCCGCCAAACAGCCGGGACAAACCCGCCTGGTCGGAGGCGTCAAAGTACGTGGCCCACTGCAACTGCACGTTTTGCGACGGCCCGGCCTCGAAGCCGAGCCCCGTGCCCGCCACAAAATTGTAGCTGGCCAGGCCGCCGGGGAAGTACGCACTGCCGGTGTAGCGGGCCAGCACCTCGGCCGCCGAGCGGCTGAAGGTGCTGTGGCCGGAGATGAACCCCGGGAAGGCCGGCGTCACAAAGGTCTCCCGCTGGTACGGGAACCAGTTCACCCCGAGGATCCAGCCCACCCCGGAGGTCTGCGTGGCATCCGGGGGGGTGCCGAGCCAGGACTTGACGGCAATCTGGCCGATGGATCCGGCCAGGTGCGCGTGCCGCTGGCCCGCGGCCGCCGACGCCGCGGTGATCAATTCGATCTGGCCGGGCACCAGCGGAAGCCCGGCGGCGTTGTAGCTGGGCAGGCTCGCATCCGAGGACTGGCCCAGGGCCGCCAGGTACCGGATCATGGTGATCGGCCGGGCGGAGTCGTATTCCCACTTGATCGTCCAGGCCGCGCAGGCTGCATCGTGCAGCGCGCCATTGAGCGCCAGGTAGCCGCAGACATCCCACTCCAGGGGCCGCAAGGCTGTCCCCGTCCCCAGGAACTTGCGGGTCGTTTGGGTGTGGTCCGTTACCTGGTTGAAAAGCACGTTCCAGTGCCCGGGCGGGGTTTCCGAACTCGGCCCGTCGGCCCAGAACTCCGCCAGCACACGCGCATAGTCCCCGCGCAGCGTGGGGTTGGCGGGGTAAGCCTTGCTCGTCGCCGGATTGGTGGCATGGCCGCGGCCGGCGTTGGTACCGAGGGGATTGTTCAGGAGCTTGCCCGGGGAGATGTCCACCGTCACGGCATCCGCCGTCGTCAGCTGGGAGGAATAGGTCAGCACCTCCGCGGCCTGTGTGATGTACTCGGCCCTCGTGCTGCCGTTGAAGGTCGGCGGCGGCCCGGGATCATCCACCAAAAAGCGGTTGGCGGCGCGCACCAGCGCGAAGCTCCGGGTGTTGATGGCATTCGAACCCACGAAGGACTGCGTGGAGGCCCCGAGCACGATGCCGTTCTGGGTGATCGTGTTCACCAGGTCCAGGGGCTGCCAGAAGTCCGGGTCCACCCCGGTCCCCACCCCGGCGTTGCGGACCTTCAGGGGCGGATTGACCGCGATGTAGCCGGTCGCGTCCTTGTAGTTGTTGGCCTCATTGGCCCCGTCGAGGATCGTGCTCGCCAGAACCTGCTGGCCGATTCGCAGGCCAACGGCCGAAGGGGTACTGCCCGTGGTGTCCGTGACGTCGGGGTTGAAGCCGTACTGCTGCATGAGCCAGCGGATCCCCGCAAGGGTGGTGGCCTTGCCGGGGCTGAGCGCGTACCGGGCCTTGATGACGGTGTAGGCCGCGTAGCTCATGGCCTGGGCTTGGGCCGCCACCCGGTCCGACTCCGCCGCGGGCAGGCTGGGCGACTCCTTCACGTAAATCTCGTGCTTCGTGGTCCAGGCATTCGGCTCATAGGCCCAGAACGCATCCCACAGGGCGGCTGACAAGTGATAGAGGTTGCGGGCGTGCACCGGCGGATTGGGGGTGTCCTTGCGAATGCCATCCAAGATCGCCTCGTCCCACCACCGGGCCACCGACTTCGCCGCGAGGTTGGCCGTGATCGTGACCACGGCGCCCTTGCTCGTGACGGACCCGTTCACGTTGGTCGCCGTCACCGTATAGGTGCCCGCGTCGATCGGCAGGACATGCGCGATTGTGAGCGTGGAGTTCGTCTGCCCGGCGATCCGGACCCCGTCCTTGAACCAGTTGTAGAGCGGGCTGGGCGAGCCCGTGGCGGTGGCCGTGAGGGTGAGCGAGCCGTCCTTGGCCACCGCGGTGGCGGCCGGATCCGCCAGGAAGCTCGGGGCGGCCGACGGCGCCGCGGCCGATTCCGTCACGGTGATCGTCTGGTCCGCCGCGATGTTCGTGAGCTCCTGCACTGTCCCGCTCGGCCATTTGATGCTCACCTTGCTGATCGTGGCATCGGCCCCCAGGCCGAAGTGCAGCCGCGGCTCCCGCTGGCCGATGTACGAGTTGGTCGGATTGTAGAGCGACACCTGGCTGCGGCTCGCGGACGTGATCGTCACCTCCGCCCCGTACCCGTCCCGGTTCGACACCGTCCCCACGAAGCGCAGGTTCAGCCAGTGCGCCCCCACCGCCCCCTCGTTGTGGTACAGGATCCGGTGCCCCTCGGACTGCGTGATGAAGATGTCCTCCCGCCCGTCGTTGTCGTAGTCCAGGATCGTCACGCTCCGCCCCAGCCCTGTGTCCTTGATGCCGTAGGCCGTGGTGTTGTCGGTGAAAGTCCCGCCGTTGTTGATGAATAATTTTGTCGGGTCGATTTTGGCCGAGGCAAAATTGGGGCCGGGGGCGACGTAGCCGTTGGTTGCGACCAGATCCGGGCGGCCGTCATTGTTGGCGTCCAGCGACTGGGCGCCCCAGCCCCAGCCGGTTTCCCTGACCACGGTGCCAAGGGAGACATCGGTGAACTTGCGGCTGCCGGTGTTGCGGAAGAGCTTGTTGTCGGAGATGAACCCCTTGTCGAAACTGGACTCGTTGGTCAGGGTGACGGCGGTCGTAAAGATATCGATTTTCCCGTCACCGTCATAGTCCAGCAGGGTCGCGCCCATGTTGTCGGCGCGATTGCCGACCCCGCTGGCGTCCGTGCCATTGGTGAAGGTGCCGTCGCCGTTGTTCCAGTACATCTGGCTGCTGCCGTAATCCGCCGCCAGGTAAAAATCCGGGTAACCATCCCCGTCAAAATCCGCCCAGAGGGCGGCATAACCCGCCATGAGTGTTTTGATGACAGGCTGCACGACACCGGCGGCCGCTGTCTTGTTTTCAAAAAACGCCGGGGCGGTGCGGCCCCGGTTGTGCAGCAGGGCGGAGTAGAGCTCATTGCGGCTGTTGCTCAAAACATTCCATTCCGCGATGTAGACATCGAGATACCCGTCGCGGTCGTAGTCGACCAGCGATACCGACTGGCCGTGATGGAGAATGTCGCCTGTGATCGTGACGTCGGCGCCGCGCTCGACGGCCACTTCCCGGAAATGACCCGTGCCGTCATTGAGGAACAGAAAGTAACGCGGCCCCGAGACCGGCGCCATGACGATATCGGGGTCACCGTCGTTGTCCAAGTCGCCGACGGCGATGCCGCCGATGTCGGTCGCGGTATCCAGGCCGCGCACCGTCGCCTCCTCGCGATAGGTGCCGTCCCGGTTGTTGATGAAGACCTGGCACGGCGCCCCGGCCCGCGCGACAATCAGGTCCGGCCAGCCGTCGCCGTTGAGATCGCACGCCGCCGATGGACTACCCACCGCATAAGGGTCCAGGCCCGGCTCGGTGTGTCCACCCACCACGGTGGGAAAGCCCGTGTCGAGGCCCGTGCCCTGCGCCTTCTCGACGAACTGCGCGCACAGCACGACCGGCGCGCCCAGCACAAAAAACCACAGAATTATTTGGGTGAAAGTTTTCATTTTCCGACGATTCCAACCCCTGGCGAGCGCTGGATTGGGGTGGGGTATATTCAGCCATACCAATCGGTTTTCGCCGGGTTGCGCAAGCCGCCGGGACCGGCCCTAGGTGTTCTCGTACTAATCTAGGTTTTATACGCCTCTGGTCCACCCGCACTGCTGAACCCGGGCTAAGTTATTTCCTATTTGTGTTTGGGCTAATTGGGGGCATTGGTTCGTGCAACCTCCTGACCCAGCGCTGAGTCGCCCGCCCTATGTCCGCCCCCGGTGTTCCCGAAGCCCTGTTTTCCGCCCGCTCCATGAGCGGGCCCAATCGCGCCGAGATGCGACAGGCCTTTGATCATGCCTTGAAACTGGCCGAGCACAACCGGCTGACCCTCCGGGTGCCCCCGGAAGTGAAGCGGGTGGAGAATCGGCGCGGCATGCACTATCACTATCGGCCGGAGGTTTTTCTCCAGTTGCAGGGGACGACAGAGTTCAGTTTTCCCGGGGAAAGCTTCCGGCTCGGCCCCGATGAAATTTGTGTCATCCCGCCCGGCGTGCCGCACGGCGAGGTGGTTTCCCCGGGGCCGGACCGGCCGTTTCGCAACCTCGTGGCCGGCTTCTACAACAACACGCTCAGCCTGCATTTCGCCCACGAGGTGCGGCCGGGCAAGCCGGACATCGAGGTCATCGAGTTTTTTGACGCGCCCAACCTGGATATTTTTCTGACCCTGGCCAGGACCATCGCCCAAACGCACAGCATGCAGGGGCCAGCGCGCGAGGCCGTGCTCAAGGGTCTGCTGCTCGCCCTGCTCGGCCTGTTCCGCAACATCGTCGAGACGGGCACCGGCCAGCTCAACAGCGACATTGGCAAGGTCTTTCAGGCGAAATGCCTGGTCCGGGAGCAATTCGCCAATCCCGAACTGGGCGTGCAGCACATTGCCGAACTCCTCGGCTGCTCGCCCGACTATCTTTCGCACCTGTTCCACATGGAAACCAAGGAGCGGCTGACGCATTACATCCAGCGGATCCGGATTGACGGCTCCATCCTCGCGCTGGAAACCGCGACCCTGACCATCTCCGAGATCGCCTACGCCAGCGGCTTTGCCGACCCGGCCTATTTTGCGCGCGTCTTCAAGCAGCACAAGGGCGTGACTCCGCAAAAATACCGCAGCCGGCTGGAGGCCCAGCGCAGCGGTCCCGAACAGCAGCCGAAGACGGTCTATTTCGACCGCCTCGACTACACGCACGGCGAGCCGCAGAAAAAAGCGTAGCGACAGGCGTCCCTGCCTGTCGGGTTAGCGCGGGATCCCACAGGCACGGAGGCCTGTGGCTACATCGCCAGCGGAGCACCCTTCGTCAGCGCGGCGCCTGCACGAAAACCCGGTACGCCCACGGCGCGAGGTTCAGCTGCGTCGCGTCATTGATCGTCACCTGCTCCCCGCTGAAATAATCGGTGTAGGTGCCGTCACCCAGACGCTCCTCAAACCTTACCGTCCTGGCCTTCTGGGAAAAATTAAACACCGCGAAAACCCTGTCGTGTTCGTTGCCGCGCACAAAGCTGAGCACCTCGGTGCGGTGGTTGTTCGGCACCTGCACCATCAGCGCGCCCCAGTGCCCGTTCCACAGCGCGGTGTTGGCATGTTTGAGGGCGAAGAGCTGGCGGTAGAGTTCGCCGTGCGGGTGGGCGCGCCATTCGATCGGGTCTTTTTCAAAAAACTTCAGCCGCTTGGTCTCGCCCGCTTCCTGGCTGTTGTAGAGCAGCGGCAGACCGTCGCTAACCACGGAGAGCACGATGGCCGCCTCAAGGGCGCCGCCGAAGGCTTCGGGCCCCGTTCCCTCCCAAGAGTTCTTGTCGTGGTTGCTGACCCCCAGCATGCGGTAGCAGTCGGGCGGAAAGGAGCTCTCGTTCCAGGAATAGTAGGTGAACAGGGTGCCGAGGTCCGCCTTGCCTGCGGCGATCTTGCTCATCCCCTCATACCAGGTCCAGCCATAGGTCATGTCGAACGCCTCGGCGTGGAGGTCCCGGGATTCCCACTCGGCCAGCATGAAGACAGGCTTGATCGCATCGAGCTCACGCCGGACGTTGTTCCAAAAGTCCACGGGCACGAATCCCGCCACGTCGCAGCGGTAGCCGTCGATGTCCGCTTCCTGCACCCAATACTTCATCGCGTCCGTCATGTATTTCCGCAGCCCCGGCTGGCGGTAGTCGAGATTGATGATATCCGACCAGTCCCACCACGGGGTGGGGCGGAAGGCGCCCTTCCAGTCGTGCTGGTACCACTCGGGGTGCTGCGCCGCGAGTGGATTGTCCCAGGCCGTGTGGTTCGCCACCCAGTCGAGGATGACCTTGAAGCCCTGCGCGTGGGCGGCCGCGACGAAGTGCTTGAGGTCCGCCAGCGTGCCGAACTCGGGGTTGACGCCGAGGTAATCCCGCACCGAGTAGGGACTGCCGAGCGTGCCCTTGCGGTTCTTCTCGCCGATCGGGTTGATCGGCATGAGCCAGAGGATGTCGACATTGAGCGCCTTGAGCCGCGGCAGGTGTGCTTCCGCCGCGCGGAATGTGCCCTCAGCGGTGAACTGCCGGGTGTTGATCTGGTAGATCGTGGCGTTCTTCGACCACTCGGGGTGGGTGAGCTTGACGTAAGGCACCGGCTGATACCGGGCGGGCGCGGATTCGGCCGCGGGCGCCGCGTGGACTGAGGCCAGCAGCGTCAGCCCGAGCAGGGGAAGCAGGGTTCTGGGACGCATAAATTAGGCCCGCCGGGCGGGCGGGATTCAGCGGGCGGCCGGCGCGGTGGCCGCGGGCTTCGGCACAAACAATACCATGGTCGCGGCCACGAACAGGCAGACGCCGCCGCCCATCACCGCGTAGACCAGATTGCCGTGCAGGTAGTTCTTCACGAGACCGCCAAAGAACAGGGCCGCCAGGATTTCCGGCAGCACGATGAAGAAATTGAAGATGCCCATGTAGACGCCCATGCGTTCCGTCGGCAGCGCCCCCGCCAAGATGGCGTAAGGCATGGAGAGGATGGAGGCCCACGCGATGCCGCCCAGGCCCAGCGCGCCGAGGAGCAGGAATTTCTGCTCCTCCCCGTGGACGAAGCCCACTGCCAGCAGGCCCAGGCCGCCGAGGGCCAGACAGACCCCGTGGACATAGCGCCGGTCCAGCTTGCGCGCCGCCCACATGAGGCCGAAGGCCGCGAGGAACGTCACCGCGTCCTTGAACGCGTAGCACACGCCGGCCCATTCCGCGCCGCGCTTGAAGAGGTCGGAGGTCGAGTCGTGGCTGCCAAAGATCACGGGCACCGCGTTCGAGAAATGCAGCCACATGCAGAAGAGGCCGAGCCAGGTGAAGAACTGCACCAGCGCGAGCCGCCACATGGTGACCGGCATGTGCGCCAGCGCCTCGGTGATTTCCTTCAGCAGATGGGCCGGCCCGCGGCTGGCGGCCTTTTTGCGGCGGAACTCTTCCAGGTCCTCGGGTGGATTTTCCTTGGTGGAAATCACCGTCCATAAAACGGCGGTGAGAAAGGCGATGGCGCCGAGGTAGAAGGAGATTTTGACATTGGTCGGCAGGCCGTTCGCACCATCGGCGGCGCTGCTCACCCCGAACCAGTTGCGCAGGATGTACGGCAGCAACCCCGCCACGACGGCGCCCACGCCGATGAAGAAGCTTTGCATGGCGAAGCCCATGCCGCGCTGTTCCTCGGGCAGCTTGTCGGCGACAAAGGCGCGGAAGGGCTCCATCGAGACGTTGATCGAGGCATCGAGGACCCAGAGGAGCATCGCCGCCATGTAGAACTTAGGCAGGTTCGGCATGATCCAGTTGGCCAGCAATCCGGCGTTGGGCATCAGGACCAGCGCGATGGAGCTGAGGATGGCCCCGATCAGGAAGTAAGGCCGGCGGCGACCGAGCGGGCCCCAGGTGCGGTCGCTCATGGCGCCGATGATCGGCTGCACGATGAA
>JBAXWQ010000128.1:0-9207 GCA_037128315.1 Opitutia bacterium
CCTTCATCTCAAGGACCATGATCGTGATGATGATGGCGATCACGCCATCACTGAATGCTTCGAGTCGGCCTTTGTGCATGAGGAAACGGGGGGGACGGTTTATTTTTTGCCGCGGTTCCGCGGATGATGGCGCGCATGCTGGTCCAGCAGGCGGGAATTTTCAACCGCCGTGTAGATCTGCGTCGTGCCGATGCTGGCGTGGCCGAGCATCTCCTGGATGGCGCGGAGGTCGGCACCGCCGCCCAGCAGGTGGGTCGCAAAGGAGTGGCGCAGCAGGTGGGGCTTGACCGACTTGGAGATCCCCGCGCGGCGGGCGGACTTTTTGACGATCACCCAGATGGTTTTCCGGGAGATGGCCCGGCCCCGCTCGCTGATGAAAAGTTCGCTGCCTGTGCGGGGCTTGACGAGCCGGGGCCGGGCGGTCGCGAGATACACGGTGACGGCATCGCGTGCCTTGGTCCCCAGGGGAATGACGCGCTCCTTTGCGCCCTTGCCAAACACCCGCACAAAGCCGTGCTCCAAATCCACCTGCTGCAGCGACAATCCGGCCAGTTCGGAAATGCGGAGTCCGCTCGAGTAAAACAATTCGAGCATGGCCCGATCGCGGACCGCGTAGGCATCAGCGCCGGTCGGGGCCGCGAGCAATTTTGCCATGTCGGCCGGGGACAGGGTTTCCGGCAACTTGCGCCGCAGCTTCGGCCCGGTCAGCAAGGCGGTCGGATCGTCCTCGCGCACCCGCTCGCGGACCAGGTGGCGGCAGAGCATGCGCACCGCACTCAGCTTGCGGGCCTGGCTGGAGCCGGTGAATTTTCGATCGCTCAGCGAATGCACCCACCGCGTGAGTTGCGGCGCCGTGACCTGGGCCCAGCTGCGGGCCCCGATTTTGGCCAGGAAATGCGCGGCCTGCCGCAGGTCGCTCTCGTAGGATTTGGCCGTGTTGCGGGCCAGCCCCCGCTCCAGCTCCACATAGCCCAGATAGCGGTCGATGTCGTCGGCAAAGGCCGGGGGGGCGGGCGGCATCGGCGCCGCTCTTTCCCCGGACGGTTTTGCGCTGCGCGGCATCAGAAGACACCCCGAAGGGCACGCGTCAGTAGCGGCGCGGGCGCCGCGGTCCCGGCGGCGGCAGATTGGTCTCGCGAATGCGGTAGGTGATGCGGGCCTTGTCGAGATCGTAGGGACTCATCTCCATCTTCACCTTGTCGCCCGCGGCGATCTTGATGAAGTGCTTGCGGAGTTTGCCGGAGATATGCGCCAAAACCATGTGACCATTGTCGAGTTGCACGCGAAACATCGTGCCGGGAAGGACGGTCATGATCTTGCCCTCCACTTCAATCACTTTGCCATCAGACATAATTGGGGAAGGAATACGGGTTGGTTTGGGACATGCGGAAAGTCTTAATAAAAGCCCCTTGTAACTGGGGAATTCCCTCCGTAGTCAAGGCTTTCCGCGACCGCCATGGATTCCTCCCGCCCCCCGCTGCCCTGCCCGTTCGAAAAGGTGCACCCCTCCCAACTGCGGCGCGACGATGAATTTTACATGTGGCTGGCGTACAATCAGGCGATTGATGCCTGGAAAGAAGACGAGGTGCCGATCGGCGCGGTCATCGAACTCGGGGGTGAAATCATTGCCGCCGCCCACAACCGTCGCGACAGCACCAACGACCCCACCGCCCATGCGGAAATCCTGGCCTTGGGCCAGGCCGCCAAAGCGGTCGACAATTGGCGGCTGGCCGGGGCGACGCTCTACGTGACCAAGGAACCCTGCCCCATGTGCTCAGGCGCCACCCTCATGTCGCGCTTGAAGCGGGTCGTCTATGCCGTGCCCGACCCGAAGATGGGCTGCCTGGGGGGAGCCATTGATCTGAACGGCCTGCCCCAATCGAACCACCGTTTGGAAATCAGCCGGGGCCTGCTGGAAAAACCCTGTCTGGATCTGTTGCGCGCCTATTTTCAGCTGAAGCGAAGGGATGATTGAATGGACTCGCAGTTGACGGGGCGCGGGAGCCGTGCACATTAGGCGGTCTTCACGCACAACCCAAACCCACCTCCTCCCATGGCATACGAACTTCCCAAACTGGCCTACGCCTACGACGCGCTCGTTCCGCACATCGATGCGAAGACGATGGAAATCCATCACGGCAAGCACCACCAGGCCTACATCACCAACGCCAACAATTTCCTGAAGGATCACGCCGACCTCGCAGCACTCGATGTCAATGCCCTCATCGCCGATTTGTCCAAGGTGCCGGAAGCCATCCGCGGCGGCCTGCGCAACAATGCCGGCGGCCACAGCAACCACTCGTTCTTCTGGTCCGTCATGGGCCCGGGCAAGGGCGGCGCGCCGAAGGGCAAGTTGGCGGCGGCGATCGAGGCCGAGCTCGGGGGTTTCGCCAAGTTCAAGGAAGACTTCGCCAAGGCCGGCGCCACGCGCTTCGGCTCCGGCTGGGCCTGGCTTGTCGTCAACGGCGGCAAGCTCTCCGTCGGCTCGACCGCCAATCAGGACAGCCCCTTGATGGGCAAGGCCGTCGCCGGGATCGAAGGCAAGCCGGTCCTCGCCCTCGATGTGTGGGAACACGCCTACTACCTGAATTACCAGAATCGCCGGCCCGACTACATCGCCGCCTTCTGGAACGTGATCGACTGGGACGCCGCCGAGGCGAACTACGTGGCCGCGACGAAGTAAGCGTCCCCGCCGTTATGAGCTTCAAGCCGCGCCACCAGGCGCGGCTTTTTAATGCGGGCCCCGCCGCTAGCTATCATTGATTCAGCCATACCCTTCTGCGATATCCATAGGGCCGGGGACACTCCATGTTCTCATTATTGCTCAACTGGCGACCCCGCCAAACAGGTGATGCCAATTACACCCCGGTATAGGACTATTCACGCACTCATCGCAGGTAGGGCGAGTCGTCCCCGACGAGCCGCGGCTCATCCGGAGGATTTGCCCTACCCAAAGTCCCAAAGCTGATGGTAATTGGCATGACTTGTTTTGTTGTCTCCCGCCCGCTCTTCTCGCATGCCGAGTAAATTGAAAGTCCCCGACGCCGGTCGCTCCCGCTGGAGCTTGTTCTCGGATTTAATGACCCGACCTTACCCAACCAGTAAGTCGGTCCTATTGCCCTTTGTCGTTTTCGCTGTGCTCGTCCCTTGTTACATTGTCATCGGGGCGTATGGGCGAGGCTCGGCGCTGCACATGCCCGCGCTCGCCTTGGACCGCACCTTGCCCGTGCAGCCGATCTGGACGTTGATCTACGGTTCGCTGTATTTTGCGGTGTTCCTGCCGATGGTTGTGCTCCGCGACGAAGAGCATATCCGCCGCACGCTCTGGGCCTTGGTTATGATCTGGATTGTCGGGTCCGTCTGCTGGCTGTTCTACCCGACCGTTCTACCCCGGCCGGCTCCGACAGTCATAGGCGAGGGCTTCTGCGCTTGGGCCCTGAGGATTGCCTACTCATGGGATGCGCCGCGCAACTGCTTCCCTTCCCTCCACGTCGCGCAAGCCGTCCTTGCGGCGCTTACCTGCAATCTCGTGTCTCGCGGCCTGGGCCTCGCGGCCGGCCTCTGGGCCTCGCTGATCGCCGTCTCAACCCTGTTCACAAAGCAGCACTACGTCGCCGACGTTATCACCGGCGTGTTATTGGCCGGCCTAGCCTATTTCGTTTTTCTGCATAAATATTCGCGGACGACCATCCCCCGCTTGGATGAACGCGTTGTTCCAGTGGTCGTGCTGGGATTTGTCGGAGTCCATACGCTCGCCGTCATCGGCTTCTGGGTGGCTTACCGGATGAGGTAACACCTGCCATCGGGTGGAGCAAGTCGCAGGCGCACGAATACGTGCCGACAACCCAGCCGAACGGCGGTTGGACCCCACCCTTGAAACTACGCACAAAAAAGCCGCCCGACTCGCGTCGGGCGGCTGAAGCTTGGCGGGCTCGGCGCCTCGCTGCGCCGAAGTCCAACGACTCAGGAGGTCGAAACCGTCTGGATCGTCTTGAGGATCCGGCCGGCGACCAGATAGGGATCGGCCGCGGAATTCGGACGACGGTCCTCGAGGTAACCCTTGTAGCCGCTGTTGACGAAGCTGTGCGGGATGCGGACCGACGCCCCGCGGTCGGCGAGACCGTAGGAGAACTTGTCGATCGACTGCGTCTCGTGCAGACCGGTGAGGCGGAGATGATTCTCCGGGCCGTACACCGCAATGTGCTCGTCGCGGAACTGGTTGAAGGCGGCCATGAGTTTCTCGAAGTAGGCCTTGCCGCCGACTTCGCGCATGTGCTTCGTCGAAAAGTTGGAGTGCATGCCGGAGCCGTTCCAGTCCAGCGGCTGCTGGAAGGGAGCGAGGATCGGCTTGCACCGCCACTCGATGTCGACCCCGTAGGTTTCCGCCAGGCGGGCCAGGATGTAGCGGGCGACCCACATCTGGTCGGCGGCGCTCTTCGAGCCCTTGCCGAAGATCTGGAATTCCCACTGGCCCTTGGCGACCTCGGCATTGATGCCCTCGATGTTGATGCCGGCATCGAGACAGATATCGATGTGCTTCTCGACGATCTCGCGGGCAACACTGCCGACGTTCTTGTAGCCGACACCGGTGTAGTACGGGCCCTGGGGGGCGGGAAAGCCGTCCTTCGGGAAGCCGAGCGGGGCGCCGTCCTTGTAGAAGAAATATTCCTGCTCGAAGCCGAACCAGGTGTCCGGATCATCCGGAATGGTGGCGCGGGAATTGGACGGGCTGGCGACGCCGGTGTGCTGGTAGGTCTCGCACATCACGAGCACGCCATTCTTGCGGGTGCTGTCCGGGAAGGAGGCCACCGGCTTGAGCACGATGTCCGAGCTCTTGCCCTCCGCCTGCTGGGTCGAGCTGCCGTCGAAGCCCCAGGCGGGCAGTTCGGCGAGCGTCGGAAAGCTGGCGAATTCCTTGATTTGTGTCTTGCTGCGCAGACTGGCCAGGGGCGTGTAGCCATCGAGCCAGATGTATTCCAGTTTGTATTTAGCCATAATATTTCAGGTTGGGGATAAGGTGAATCCGCCTTTGCCACCGTCACCAAGATGGCGGCGGTACACGGGTGAACTGGGCTGCAATTCAGCACCTCATATGCCAGTGGCAAAGAGATTTTCCACACATGACTCAGCTTTTACATATTTCCCGCCGAAAACGGCGGTTCTGCCGGCATAGCCCGCACTTGCCACCGGCCGGACTTGGGGAAATCGTTCCCCTGCACCATGCATGAGGTCAAAGACACCCAGCGCGCCCTCGTCCGCATCGGTTTTGATGGCAGCGTCCACAAGACCTTCCGCGGCCCGGAAGCCTATGTGCGGTTCGAGAACGAGGTCAAAGTGCTCCGTTATCTCGAAAAGCGGGGCTGTGATTTTGTGCCCCGCCTGCTGGAAGTGGATGAAACCCACCTCAAAATCACCACGACCAACTGCGGCTCGCGCGTCGACCAGCTCAACGCGGAACGCCTGGGGCAGCTGTTTGCGGAACTGGCCACCTTCGGGGTACGCCATGACGATCCGGAGCTGCGCAATGTGACCTACCGCCGGACTGACGGACGCTTTTGCCTCATCGACTTCGAGTTCGCGACCCTGATCGAGGAAGTCGCCGCCCATCCCGGTCCGCCGCCAGCCGATCTGCGCTGGTCAGGCCTGACCCATCGCGGGCATGTCCGCCCGATCAACGAGGACACCTTCTTGGCCCTGGAATTCGACGGGCACGAGGTGCGTTACCTGGGCAAGACCGGGGAAGCCTCGCGGGCGAAGGCGGACTTTGTCTTTGCCGTGAGCGACGGCATGGGCGGTGCCAATTCCGGGGAATTTGCGAGTCGCATCACCATCGACAAGATCACCGGCCTGATGCCGAAAAAATTCCGGGTCGCCGCGCCCGGCCCGAACAGCGGGTATGCGGAGATTCTCCTCGAGGCCTTCCGCGAAATCCACCAGGAGCTGATCAAGCTCGGCGAATCCTACGAGGAGTGCCGGGGCATGGGCACCACCCTCAGCCTGTGCTGGCTGACCACGGGCTGGACCTACTTCGCCCACATCGGGGACAGCCGCATCTATCATCTGCCCGGCACAGGCGGCCTGAGCCAGCTGACGCACGACCACGGTCACGTGGGTTGGCTGCGGCGCCAGGGCCGGCTCACGGAGCGCGAAGCCCGGGTCCACCCCATGCGCAACGCGCTGCATCAATCGCTGGGCGCGGAGCATCAGTTTATCGAACCCCAATTCGGCGCCCTGCCCAGTGTGCCCGGGGATCGCTTCCTGCTCTGCTCCGATGGCCTGATCGAGGGACTGTGGGACCGGCAGTTGGAGGAAATCGTGCGCGAGCCCAGCCCGGTTCCCGTGGCCCAGCGACTGGTGGATGCGGCGCTGGAACGCGCCGGGCGGGATAATATCACCGCCCTGGTGGTGGAGGCATTGGCACCGTGAGCCTCATCTTTGTCTACGGCACCCTGAAACGCGGCTGCCGTAACCACCACTATCTGGCGGGACAGCAGTTTTTGGGGGAGGCTCTCACCGGTCCTGGCTACATCCTCTACTCGCTCGGCGATTATCCCGGCATGATCATTTCGCCTGACCCAAACCAGCAGGTCGTGGGCGAAATCTGGTCCGTCGCTGAGCCTTGCCTGACCCAACTCGACGAATTGGAAGGCGTGGGTGAGCAACTTTACGCGCGCGTGCCCATCCGACTCGCCCCACCCCATGACCAGCTGGCCATAGAGACTTATCTTTATCTCCCCAGCATCATCGGACGCCCGGCCCTTGGCTCCGTCTGGCGCGAATAAATGAGGACGAAGGGCCCGTGACCCCGGCCGCCACGGCCCTAATCCTTCAGCGCTGATTTCGGCACCCGTTTCACGGTCACAAACTGGGCGCGAAACAATTCATCCAAGGCCTGGCGCGCGGCGACTGGAATACGCTTCACCAGATCCTCCATGGGCGGAAGCGAGGTTGCGGCGGGCTCCGGTTCCAAGTTCTCCGGCAGGGGCGACTGGCTGTAAAACTGCTCGCTGGTCCGGTCCGGCGTCAGGAGCGCCGCCTCTTCTTCCGGCGTCGGGCCGGCCGGGATGGAATCCCCCCCCCCCTGTAGCGGCGGTCTATGACCGCCGTCTCCCTCAGTCCGGCGGTCATAGACCGCCGCTACAGTTTCTTCCTCCTGCTCCTTGCTGCCTGCCGTGTCCTCCGTAGCCTTGGCGAAGGAGGATCCCTGCTCCTGGCCGGCGGTCTCAGCCGCCCCCGTCAGTCGTTTTTTTTTGAGCCGTCGGCGGGCAGGCCCTCGGCGAGCGTGGCGATCTCCTTGATCAGGCTGTCGATCGCGCGCGCCCGGCTGGCCTCGACGGCCTTGAGGAGCGCCACTTCAAAATTGATCTTTTCCGACAGGCCGTGCTTCACGCCGTTCTCGCCTTCGTGCAGGCCGTCGAGCAGCCGCGTCAGCTGCTCCGTGCTCAGGGGCGTGCCCAGCTGATCGCTCTGTCCTCCCCGGGCCACGGCATCGAGCAAGGCGGCGCGCACGTGCGTCTGGACATCGACCAGCAGGCGATAGAGATCGCGGCCGTTTTCATCCGCTTCATCCACCAACTCGATGATCTTCCGGTGGTCGGCTGCCGCGAGCGCGGCCGCGAGCGCGGCAATTTTTTCCGCCGAGACCAGGCCGTAGACATCCAGCACGTCCGCTTCACCCACCTCGTTGCCGCAGAATGAAATCATCTGGTCGAAGATGGACTGCGCGTCGCGCATGCCGCCGTCGGCCATCCGGGCGATGCTGGCCAAGGCGGGGTCGCTGACCTTGATCTTGTCCGCTACGGCGATTTTCTTCAGCCGCTGCACGATCAGTTCGCTGGGAATGGGCTTCAGATCAAAGCGCTGGCAGCGGGAAATGACGGTGGCCGGCATTTTCTGCGGGTCGGTGGTCGCAAAGATGAACTTCACGTGCGCCGGCGGCTCTTCGAGCGTCTTCAACAGGGCGTTGAACGAACCCCCGGAAAGCATGTGGACTTCGTCAATGATGTAGACCTTGAAGCGCGCCTGGGCCGGCGCATAGGCCACGGTGTCGAGGATGAACTCCCGGACTTTTTCGACTTGGGTGTTGGACGCCGCATCGAATTCGATCACATCCAGGCAGCGGCCCTCGGCGATGTCGGTGCAGATGGGGTCCGCCGGATCAAAATTGGCGTTCGGCCCGCCCGTGGCATTCAGCGCCTTGGCGAAGATGCGGGCCGTGCTGGTCTTGCCGGTTCCGCGCGGCCCCACCAGCAGGTAGGCATGGGCGATGCGGTTGCGGGCAATGGCGTTCTTCAGTGTCCGGACCACATGGTCCTGCCCCACGACATCATCGAAGGTCTGGGGGCGCCACTTGCGGGCAATGACTTGGTAGGGGCCGGACATGACAGAGGTCAGAAATCAGAAGTCAGAAAAACAGAAAAGCGAGCCTGTTGTTCATTCGCGATGGGATTGACCGACCTGAGCTTACTCCGGCTTGGATGGGCTGTGGGCGCCTGCTTGCAGGCTCCGACAGAATGCGAAGGAACTGCAGCGCACTCCAATTTTGTTTTAGCCGGCGGGGTCATCTTCCCTTTCGCCCTTGTTCTTCCAGCGGTGTGACCGGGTCGATCAGGAGCCAGCAAACGGCGCCGAGCAGGTACACGGCCGCCGTCATGTAAAACGCCAGGGTCCAATTGCCCGTCCGCTGTACCAGGTAGCCGATCACAATCGGTGAAAGGAAGCCGCCGAGATTGCCCATCATGTTCATCGCCCCGCCCAGGGTGCCGACAAACCGGCCGCCCACGTCCATGCAGGACGTCCAGGCATTTGGAACCGTCAGGTCGTTGCAAAAGCTCACCAGCGCGATGAGCAGCACGGCCGCATAGGCATTGGTGATACGGGTGGAAAGCACCAGCAATCCCGCCGCCAGCACCAGCGCTCCCGCCCCGAGCCCACAGCGGGCCCGGCGCACACTGCCCAGGCGCCGGCTCAAATGGGGCATGAGCCAGCCGGCGGTGAGTGCGCCGAAGCCACCAAGGAGGAGCGGGGAACCGGCGAGCAGGGCGCTCTGCTTCAGATCAAACCCACGCGCCTTCAGCAGGTAGGTGGGAAACCAGGTGATGAAAAAATACCACGCATAGCTCACCGCGGCATATTGCCCGCACAGGCCCCACACGGTCAGGGAGCGCGCCAGCCGGCCCCAGGGCACAACGACATCACCAGCGCCGG
>JBAXWQ010000129.1:0-9100 GCA_037128315.1 Opitutia bacterium
AATGAAATGGGTGAAGCCGGGTCGACCCATCGTCAGCATGCCCGGCGGTCGGCGACAGACGATCTTGTGAAAAAGCACCCGGGCCCCGGCCGCCTCGGCGGCGCGGATCACGAGGGCGCCCTTGTCGATCCAGATGCCCTCACGCTTGATATCGGACTGAAAAAACAAGGCGGCACTGTCGTCCGGCACGGCGCCGACGACCAGGCCCGCCGCCTCGAGAAACCAGCTGCGCCATGCGGGCAGGGACAACCCCACCTCGGATATGTCAGGCAAGGAAGTCACGGCGCAGGCCCCGACGAGCCGGCCGTGCTCGCGCATCCAGGGGAGCGCGTCGGCGCAACTCACCTCCCGCCCGGGCGCAGTTGAACTCGCGGCCGTCATGCCCGGTTGCGCCCGGCCTAGCGGGCCTCGAGCTTCCAGCCCGCCACGATAGGATGAAGCACCCCATGCCAGACCGCGTAGCCCGTGGGATTGAGATGCAGGCGGTCGGGCACGAAATCCTCCGGCCGGGACGACCCGTCCGGCAGCGCCAGCGCCGTGAAGGTGTCACAGACCGTGATGCGGGGATCGGTCGCGGCGATTCCCCGAATCAGGTCGTTCATCACCCGGATCCGCTCGGGATAGGTGTCGTCGCCCTTGCGCGGCATCACGAGGCACCATGCGATGGGTATCTCCGGACAGGCGGCCCGCACGCGGCGATGGAGCACGCGAAGGTTGTCCGCGATGTCGGCGGGTGGCGTATGCTCCCCGAGGTCGTTGGTCCCAATCAGCAAGACAATCGCGCGGGGCTGCAGATCGAGGACATCGGCATGCAGCCGGTAGAGCAGATTGGGCGTGGTGTCGCCGCCAATGCCGCGGTTGACCACCTTGATCTTCAGGTCGGCGAAGTCCTGCTCCAAGGTGTGCCAGCCTTCCGTGATGGAGTCGCCGACAAATACGATCGCGTGATGATCGAGCTCCGTGTGCTGCACGAAGAGTGTCCGGCGTTTCACATTATTCGCCCGGAAGCCGGACCAAGAGGAAGTGTTGCCCTTGGCCTCGAATTTGCCGCCCGCCGGCCAGAAGGGATCCACCGCCAGGGTCGGAGTCGCGACCGGAGCTGATGGTTTGGTTGCGGGGCCTTTGGGCACCGTTTGGCAGCCGGCCAGCAGCGCGAGCAGGGCCAGGATCGGGAGCAGTTGTTTCATGGGGCAAAGCCGCGGGATTATTTCTCAGGATTATTCCTTGGCCCAGGTGGGAACGCGGCCCGGCGTCCACGGGGCGCCGGCCTTCTCCACCTTGCCCTCCAGGTCCCTCAGGTCGACCTCCACCAGGGTTTTCAGTTGCGCGAGCACCGGCGCAAATTCCTGCGCCGCGTGGTCGTAGCCGGCCTGCTGCGTCCCGGTGGGCGCTGACGTGGCGGACCACAGGGCATAGACCAAGCCGTTGACTTGATCATTCAGGGATGGCGCCGTTGGCTCCTGGTACTTGGCCCGGAGTTTGTCGCCGTTCAGCGCGACATCCAGATCCTTGAGCCGCAGGCTGAGTTCCTTGGTGCGGGCCAGCAAGGCGGCGGGCGCGGCAGGAGTGTCGTCGATTGCCTTGGCCAGGTGATCGAGGCGCTTGCGGGTCTCCTTGGCCAGTTCGACCGTGCCCAGGACGGCCCGCTGCAGGCGGGCGGTCTTTTTTGCAAACTCCACCACCTTCGCCCGGTCTGGGGCGGGCAGACTCGCGGTGCCCAGGATCTCGGTGGTGAAGCTCACGGCCTCACCCAGCTTGGTCACCTGTCCGTCAACGCGTTTCTCCAGTGTCGCGGTGTAATTGCCGGGCAGGACCAGCGGACCGCGGGGCGGCGGGCTGAAGACATCCTCCTCCTCGTCGGCCTTCAGCTGCACCGGATTGGCGGCGGGGTACCGGAGGTCCCAGGCCACGCGCTGGAAGCCCGCCTTGACCGGGCCGGTCAGGCGGCGGACGACATTCCCGCTGGCATCGGTGATCGTGAGCAGTATGGCGGGCTCCGTCTCGCGATCTTCCTGGCGCAGCGCCTCCCAGGCCGGCACCGGCACATCGCCGCCCTTGGCGGCGATTTTCTTTTCCGCCGCCTGCCGGGTCTTCTTGGCCGACTTCAAATCATCCTTCAGGTAATAACTGAGCACGGCGCCGAACGGCGGGTTGGCCGCCGTGAAGTAGGAAGCCCCTTGAAAGCCCTTGTCGCGCAAGCCCAGCGGGGAACTTGGGATGAACATCCAGGCCGGCTTGACCGGGAGCAAGGCAGCCTCCCGGGCCAGCAATTCATCCGTCGCCCGGCGGATCGGCGTGAGATCATCCAGGATGAAAAACCCCCGGCCGAAGGTGGCGATGACCAGGTCGCCCTCCCGCTTCTGCACCACCAGGTCGCGCACCGCGATGGTCGGCAACCCGCCTTTGAGCTGCACCCAGCGCTGGCCGGCGTCCGGCGAGAAAAACAGGCCGAACTCGGTGCCGCAATAGAGCAGGCCGGCTTTCTCCGGGTCCTCGGCAATCGTGTAAACCGTGCCGCGCGCCGGCAGGTCGCCCATGATCGGCGCCCAAGTGCGGCCGCGGTCATCGCTGCGCAGGACATAAGGCTTGAAGTCACCCATCTTGTGATTGTCAAAAGTGGCGTAAACCGTGTTCGCGCCATGCGGCGAAGGCTTGAGGTCGGACACAAAGGTGTTGGCGGGTATGCCCTCGAAAGACTCAACCTTGCGCCAATTCTTGCCGCCATCCTCGCTGACATTGATCAGCCCGTCGTCAGTGCCGGCGTAAAGCAGGCCCTCCGCCTTGGGCGACTCCGCCAGCGAGACGATGTTGCCGTAGAAGGACGTGGAGGTGTTGCGCGCGACCGCGTCCACGCTCCAGACGCGGCCCATCATCTTCAGCTGGTTGCGGTCGATCTGCCGGGTGAGGTCCGGGCTGACCGGCACCCAGTGATCGCCGCGGTCGTCGCTGCGATAGACGCGCTGGGCCGCGAAGTAGAGCCGGCTGGGGGCATGCGGGCTGATCTTGAGCGGCGAATCCCAATTCCAGCGGTTGGGCACCTCGCCCGGCGCCGGCTGGGGCTGGATATCCACCTGCTCGCCGGTCCGGCGATCAAAGCGCACCAGACCGCCGTGCTGCGACTCGGCATAGACAATGTTCGGGTTGCTTGGGTCGACCGCGCTGTAGAACCCGTCGCCCCCGGTCGTGACGAACCAGTCGGAATTCATGATGCCGTGCTCGGTGGTGGTGCGCGAGGGCCCGCCGAGGGAGAAATTATCCTGCGTGCCGCCGTACACATTGTAGAACGGCCGGCTCTCATCCACCGCCACACGGTAGAATTGCGCGACGGGCAGGTTCGCGGAAAATTGCCAGGTGACCCCGCGATCCCACGTCTGGTAGATGCCGCCATCGTTGCCGTTGATCAGATGATCGGTGTTCGTCGGATCAATCCAGAGGGCGTGATTGTCGACATGCTTGAATTTTTCCCCCAGCCGCTTCCAGGTCTTGCCGCCGTCCTCGGTCACCTGGTTGTACGTGTCCATGGAGTACAGCCGCTCCAGCTTCTTCGGGTCAGGAATGAGTTCCTGATAATACTGGGGCCCGGCCGCGCTGTAGTCGCCGACGCGCGTCCAGCTTTCGCCCCGATCAGTGGACCGGTAGGTGCCGCGGTCCTTGACATCCGTGGCCTCCACCAGGGCGGTGATGACATCCGGATCGACCGGCGACACGGCCAGGCCAATGCGGCCGAGGTCAGCCTTCGGCAGGCCTTTCTCCAGCTTGCGCCAAGTCGCGCCCGCGTCGGTGGTCTTCCAGATGGCCCCTTCCGGGCCGCCGTGCACCATGCCCCAGACATGACGCTGGCGCTGATAGGAGGTCGCATAGAGGACGCTCGAGTCGCGCGGATCCATCCACAGGTCGGAGGCCCCGGTGTGCTCCGAGATGGTCAACGACGGTTTCCAGGTCTTTCCCCCGTCGGTGGTCTTGAACACGCCGCGCTCCCCGCCGGAGTTCCACAACGGTCCCTGTGCGGCGACGTAGACATGGTCGGAGTTGCGCGGATCGACGATGATTTTGCCGATATGCTCGGAGGATTTGAGCCCGGTGTTGACCCAGCTGGCCCCGCCGTCGAGGGACTTGTAGACCCCGTCCCCGTAGGAGACACTGCGCTGGGAATTATTCTCGCCGGTCCCAACCCAGACGACGTTGGGGTTGTTGGGATCCAGCGTCACGCAACCGATCGAATAGGACCCTTCCCCATCGAAAACCGGCGTCCAGGTGGTGCCGGCATTGCCGGTTTTCCAGACCCCGCCGGAGGCCACGGCCACATACCAAATGCTCGGGTGGCCCGGGACAATGGCGAGATCCACCACCCGGCCGGAAGTGACCGCGGGTCCGATCTCGCGCAGCTTGAGGCCGGCAAAGTTGTCCGCGGAAAAAGGCGCCGCCGGCTTATCGGCGGGCTTTTCCTTGCCCGACTCATCGGTCTGGGCCGCAAGGACGGGCAGGAGCAGGGACGACAGCAACCACGGGAGGAATTTTTTCATAATATCACGAGGGGCGGAGGATCGAGGTCGCCGGCAGGGTTACTGTCGACGGCCGGGGTGAGACAGGCAATCGGCCATTGGAATAGGTTAAGCCGAAAGGGGAGTCGAGTGGCAACATGGCCATAAAGCAGGTAGCCGCGAGCGCCAGCGAGTGGATGCATACCTCTCGCTGGCGCTCGCGGCTACCTTGACTCAGACTGCGCCCATTGCCGAACGATCGCCGGCAGTTCGCTCATGCGCTGCAAGATGAAGAGCCGGCCCGGAAACGAGGTCGGCGCCGTGGCGTGCTCGGCCGCCCATGTGATGTGATAGGGGATGTGGACGCCGGCGCCGCCGAGGTCGAGCACGGGCAGGATGTCGGATTTCAGCGAGTTGCCGACCATGAGAAATTTCCTCACGTCGATCGCATGCCGGGCGAAAAGCCGCTGGTAGGAACCGGCATCCTTCTCGGACACAATCTCGATCTGGTTGAAATGGCCGGCGAGGCCGGACTTCGCCAGCTTGCGCTCCTGGTCGCGCAGATCGCCCTTGGTGATGAGCACCAGTCGGTAGTGCGGGGCCAGCGCCAGCAGGGTTTCCACCACGCCGTCGAGCAGTTCGACGGGATGCGCCAGCATTTCCTGCCCCAGCTTGATGATCTGGCTGATTTCCTCGGCGCTGATGCGGCCGGCGGTGATCTCAATGGCGGTCTCAATGGAGGAGAGCGTGAACCCCTTGATGCCGTAGCCGTAGAGTTCCAGGTTGCGCATCTCGGTCGCGAAGAGAACCCGGTCCACCGTGGCCGCGTCATGATAACTCGCCAGCAGGGCGCGGTAGCGCTCGTGCGTCCGCTCAAAGATGACCTCGTTGTGCCAGAGGGTGTCGTCGGCATCGAAGCCAATGGTCAGGTCGGAGGCGGCCATGGGCGGATCAGCTCGGACCGGCCGATGTCTGGGCCGCGTAATGGGGTGATAGTTGCTTCAGGTGGCCCTGCACGATCGCCGTAATCGTCGTGGCAGGGAGCGACCCCTTGTGCAGCTCGAAGATCGCGACGAGCAGCGCGAGCTCGATGTCCACTTTCTTGGCACTGACAGCCTTCATCGCCGCCAGGAGCTCGAGGGCCTTGCGTTCCGCTTTCTTGTAGTCGTGGAAATTTTCGTCGGTGGGCGTCGCCATGACCCAAGAGGTCCCGCAATTCCGCGGCTCGTCAAGCGTCCAATCCGGTGCCGCGCCACGCGGTCGCGGTCCCCCCAAGACGAGGACGGGGTTGAACCCGGTCCAGGCTATTGCTTGGCCGCCAGCAGGCGAGCCAGCACGTCCGGCTGGATTTCGCCCTGCACGGCGTGCAGATGATGCAGGACGCCCATGCGGTCGTCGGGGCTGGCCGAGGAAATCTCGAGCATCCAGTCCTCCGTTTTCGGCGCAGCCACGACGATCTCGTCGGACCAGGCAATCACCTCGGCGGCCTCGACGAAGCCCTCGGTGATGCCGCGAATGAAATATTCGGCCATGGTGCGGTGGTTGGCGGGAGTTTCCATAAATTGCGCCCAGATTGACAGGCGTTCGTAGCGCAACGGAGAACGCGATCGGAGTCGAGCGCTTTGACCGACGACCTCACTCGTCGCGTAACGCCTCGATCGGGGAAACCTGCGCGGCCCGATGGGAGGGCAGGAACACCGCCAAGAGCACGACGACGAGCATGATGGTGGCGGTGACCAGCAGCACGCCGGGATGAACGGCGCCAACGCCGAACAGCACGCTTTGCATCGCCCGGCCGGTGGCCCAGGCGCCGGCCACACCCAGCGTGACGCCGGCCAGCAGCAGCTTGAGGCCCAGGCCGAGGAATTGCGCCTGCACCTGCTGCGGTAGCGCGCCCAGCGCCATGCGGACGCCAATCTCCCGGCGGCGCTGACTGACGGCATAGGCCAGCACGCCGTAGGTGCCGATCGCCGCCAGTAGGAGCGCCACACCGGCGAAAATTCCGGCCAGCACTGCCGGCGAACGGCGTGTCACGAGACTGTCGTCAATGCGGGCCTGCATGGTCTTGATGTCATCGACCGGCAGTTCCGGATCGAGCCTGAGCACCAGCTTCTGCAGCACGAGGGACAGGGACTCGGGGGCCAGGGTGGTGCGCACGATGATGGCGATGCTGCGGTCGGCGTAATTCTTATAGGGGAAATAAATCGCCCCCAAGCCCGTGGTGTCGGCGAGGTCGTTTTGCTTCACGTTGCCCACCACGCCGACAATGGTGGTGGCGTTTTTCTCGGTGAATTCCGGAGCGCTGGCCAGCCGGTGACCCAAGGCGCTGCGGCCGGGCCAGTAGCGCCGGGCCAGATCCTGGTCGATCACGCACACCCGCTGGTCGCGGTGGTTGTCCGCGTCCTCGAGCCACCGGCCCTCAAGCAGCGGAATGCCCAGCGCCGGCCAGTAATCGCCCACCGCCGTGGAGGTGTAGTGGGTGCGAATGGATTCACCCGGGGCCAGTTTCAAGCCCTCAATGGCGATGGCGTTGTTGCTGGCGTTGCCGGTGAACGGCAGCCCCGACCCGATGCCGACCGCCGCCACCCCGGGCTGGAGCCGGAGTTCCGTGAGCAGGCGCTCAATGAAGGCCAGGCGCGGTGCGTCCTCGGGATATTTTTTCCAGGGCAGGTCGATCTGCCCCGTCAGCACTTGCTCCGGTCGAAAACCGGGGGAAGCGGCCAGCACTTGGCGGAGACTGAGGCCGAGCATGCTGGCGCCGGCGAGCAGCACGAAGGCCAGCGCAACCTGGGTGACGATGAAGCCATGCCGCAGGCGCTGCGCGGCGCGGCTAACCGTGCCGCCCCGCGTCTCGGCCTGCAGCACCGGGGCCAGTTTGCTGTGCAAGTTGAACCAGATAATTGGCGCCGCGAGGGCCAGACTCACCAGCACAGCTCCGGTCAGGGCCACCGCCGCCACCCGGCCGTCAAGGCCGATGGTTGCACCCAGCGGCAACTGCTCCGTGCCCAGCAACGCCAGCAGGCGGATACCCAAGGCGCCACCCGCCAGACCCAGCAAGCCTCCCGCCAGGCCCAGGAGCAGGGTCTCGAGCAATACTTCGCGGGTGATGTGCCGGCGGCTGGCGCCTAGCGCCTGCCGCACCGCCAGTTCCTTGGCCCGGCCGCTGGCGCGGATCAGCAGGAGATTCACCAGGTTGACCCCGCCGATCAGCAGGAGGGACAGGACCCCACCCTGCAGGAGCAGCAATATCGGCCGGACGTCACGGACGTGATTGGCATGGAGGGAATAGACGTTGGTATGATAGCCCGCACTGCGCAGCAGCTCGGCGTAGGGGTCATCCTTGATTTGCTGCTCGTTGAAGGCGTTGATCTGGGCCTGCGCCACCGCCAGGGTGGCGCCCGGCGCAAGCCGGGCGATCAGATCAAAATTGTTGGAATGCCGGCGATCAGCCCCCCGGTCTTTCAAATCGGAGGCCGCCGGCACAAAGAATTCCGCTCGGCTGGACAGGTAGCGGAAACCAGGCGGTAGGACCCCGATGACCGTCACCGGCAGTCCATCCACCTGAAACTTGCGGTCGAGCACAGCCGGATCGCCGTTGAATTGGCTGCGCCAAAAAGTGTCGGTAATGATCGCGACCCCGCTGCTCTTGTAGAACATCTCCTCGTCGGTGAAGGCGCGGCCCATGACCAGCGGCACGCCCAGGGTGGCAAAAAATTCGGGGGAGACACGGTCCCGCTTGATGCGATGGGGCGAGCCCGACTCGCCGACGATGGCGCTGCCGCCCTGGATGATCGAAGTGGAGGCAAAGGCCTTGATGGCCACCCGGCGGTCGTAGTAATTCGCCAGGGAGGCGCTGCTTTGCTCGGCGCCAGCCCCCGGGTAGCTGTTGAGGGTGGTGACCAGTTCCCCGGCATGCGGAAAAGGCAAGGCACGCACCAGAATCGCATCGACCACGGCAAAGATCGTCAGGTTGGCGCCGAGGCAGAGGGCCAAGGTGAGGATGACGGTGGATGTAAACCCGCGTTCGCGGCCCAAGCGCCGCAGGGATTGCCGGAAATCAGTGAGGGAAAACATGGCGATTGCTCCCTGAGAACAAGCGAGCAGGGCGGATAGTTACAAAATAAACACCCGCCGCAGCCAGTTAGCTGGCGAGGGCCTTTTCAATCCGCCGGTCCGGGACCAGCCACATGATCGCCACCAGCACATAGAGCGCAATGCCCAGCCAGACACCGACGAAAGCCAGGGCGATGCCCACGGCGTAGATGACGAGGGAGACCTTGCCCTTAAAATCGGAGCCGATGGCCTTCGCCAAGGCCGAGTCTGACGCATGGCCGGCCAAGAGGACCCGGCAAAGGATAAAATAAGCCACCGCGGTCAGGATCAGCACCACACCATAGAGCACGACCGCCAAGGTGGTCACATGATTCTCGCCCATCAAGCCGCTGACAAAGGGAAACAGCGACAGCCAGAACAGCAGGTGCAGGTTGGCCCACAGCACGGCCCCGTTGACGTGCTTCACGGCCTGGAAGAGGTGATGATGGTTGCTCCAGTAGATGCCGACATAGATGAAGCTCAGGACATAGCTGCAAAACACCGGCAGCAGCGGCCGCAAGGCCGTC
>JBAXWQ010000013.1:0-23413 GCA_037128315.1 Opitutia bacterium
CCCGGCGCGGAACGGAGTCCGCGCCCTACCTTCGGATTCGAGCAAAAGCTTAGGGCGATTGGTATTATACCAATTACTATGAGCATTTGGATTTCAGGTGGTAGGGCGCGACCGGGACGAGTGCAGGAGCCTCGACCGCTGGGCGCGCCGTAAGGACATTCGCGGACGGCCCGGCGGTCCGTCCCTACCTTAAGTCCAAACCCGTTGATTAATTGGTAATAGGACATAACGGGGTGTCTGGGGGTGTTGGTGGAGATTCTTGCTGAAATCTCTTGACCACGTGCAGTTATTTTCATTCTTTTTCACTGAAAGTTTCAGAATGGGCACCCCCCGTTAGTCGCCCACCCCATGCTGCTTACCGAAATCGCCCACAAAGCCCGTGTCTCCCCAGCCACGGTTTCCCGCGCCATCAACCAGCCGCAATTGGTTGCCGCGGACAGCTTGGCGCGCATCCGCGCGGTGATGCAGCAGCACAATTATGTCCCGGCCCCGCTCAACCGCCGCCGTGGGCCCAAGGCCCGCCTGCCCGAGCAGCGCCGCATCGGCGTCTGGTTCGTCGGCGCCCAGGCCAACAATCCCAGCCTGAACTGGTTCCAGGAGCAACTGCTGCAGGTCCAGTCCGTCGATCCCCATTACCGCGTTGATCTGCGGGTGCTCTTTTCCAGTGCCCCCGATCAGCTGCCCCGCAATCTCGCGAATGAAAACCTCGACGGGGTGATTATTCAGGGCATGGAGCCAACCCCGGCCTGCCTCGCGCAACTTCGCGAACTCGCCCATGTGTGGTTTATGACCCGGCGGTCCACCACCTATCCCGGGGATTACGTGGAGCCGGACAATGCGGAGAACGGCCGCCGGGCGGCGGAGTATCTCCAGGAGCGCGGGCACAAGGTCGTGGCGGTAATCGCCGCCGACCCGGATTACAGCGCCATCGTCAGCCGCAAGAACGCCTTCGTGCAGCGCGCTGGCGAACTTGGCCTGGTGGTGCACACGGTGCTGGGTCGGCCAAATCCCGGGGTCAGCTATCTCGAAATCAACCCGGCCCACGGCGAAAGCGACAGCCTGGCCCGCCGCCTGTTGGAATGCAGCCCGAAAGCCACCGGTATCTATATGCCAGCGGATCATTTTAGCGGCTCCTTCTTCCGCGCCCTGCGCGAGGGGGGCAAGCGGCCGGGCCGCGACGTCGAGGCCATCCTCGGCAACTACAACCCGGTCATCTACCACAACCTTGAGCACGCACCCGCGGCGATGGACATCAACCTGCCCGTGCTCGTACGCAAGGTCATCGATCACCTGCTCTGGCGCATCGACAACCCCGACATCAAGGGCCGCGTCGGCATCACCGTCTCTCCCCGGCTGATTTTGCCCGGCGCCGTGAACGGCACCCCCGCCTGACCCCACCTCCTTTCCCGTACCGATGGACCCGCTTCGCGGTGTTCCCCACCGGAAATCACAAACCACCAAAAGCATGAAACTAACCCCAAATAGTTCGATCAACCGAACCCAGCAGGTGCTGGCGATCGGTTTGGCGGCATTGCTGACGTCGACGACGGCCTTCGGGCAGTCGGATACCGACTCAGTTCGCCGTCTGCAGGAAGAAAATGCCGCCCTCCGCAAGCGTCTCGCGACGCTCGAGGGGCAGGCCCAGCCCGCGGCTCCCGCCGCCCAGCCAGGTCAGGCCGCCGCTGTCGCCCCGACGGCCGCCCAGCCCGCCATGGCGCCGCAATCCGCGGATTCGGATGTCGTCGTCCTCTCGCCCTTCGAAGTGAAGAGCGAGCGCGACTTCGGCTACCTGAAGACCAATTCGGCCACGGCCACGCGCATCGGGATGGAAATCCAAAAGGTCCCGATGAGCATTTCGGTCGTCTCGGCGGAATTCCTCGATGACACCAACGCCCGGACGCTAACGGACCTGTTCCGCTACACGGCCGCCGCGTCCGGTGACACCCGGTTCGCCATGCGCGTCCCCGCCAACGAAGCCACCCCGCAGGGTGCCTTCACGATGCGCGGCTTCCAGGTCAACAACCTGATGCGCAACGGCGTCTTCAGCTACATCGCGCACGACTTCGACAACATCGAGCGCATCGAGATGGTCAAGGGTCCGGCCTCCGTCTTCTTCGGCCAGGGCTACCCCGGCGGCGTGATCAACTTCATCACCAAGCGGGCGCAGTTCAGCAACATCCCGACCACGGTCACCTACCAGTACGACAGTTACGGCGGCGATCGGGTCAAGTTCGACCATAATCAAAAGCTTTCCGACAAGGCGGCGATCCGCGTTGTCGGCAGCTGGGAAGACGGCCATGGCGAGCGGGATTGGTCCTACCGGACGGGCTGGATGTTCAACCCGAGCCTCGTGCTGAATCCCCTGAAAAGCGGCAAGTTGAAGGTCAACCTCGAGCTCGAAGCCTCGGACCATTATTGGAACACGAACGACTACGAATGGATCTGGAGTGACTTCGCCGGCTGGAAGGCCGCGGCCGCGGCTGGTCCCTTCCTCTCCAGCACGATTGCCGCGAATGCGGGCAACGGTTTGGCGGCTAATGTCGTCCAGGCCACCACGACGCCCACACTCGCCTATGCCACCTACATCAACAACCTGCGCAACTCGACCGGCAACCTCATGCTGCCGGCCTACACCAAGATTACGCGCGGGGCCTATTACACCAACAAAGCTGGTGCGTTCGTCCACGACGAGAACTGGAATTACACCTCCCGCGGAGCCTACGCCCACGACGTCTCCAACGTCTTCTCGGCGACGGCCGATTTTGTGCCGACGGACTGGCTCAGCATCCGCTATGTGTACACCCGGGACAATGCCGATCATAACGACGTCGGCCAGGGCGGCGCAATTTTGACCCCCTACGCCGACGGCATTCACTGGAATTCCGGCCTGGGCGCCATGTCGGGTTATTATCGCGACACCAAGATCCACAATCTCGACCTGGTCCTCAAGAAGGACTGGAAGGGCACCAAGCATGCCCTGCTCTTCGGCGGTCAGCGGTCGGACTGGTTCCAACAGTATAACGCCAGTGCGGCCACCGGCGACATCAACCTCGCCTTCCTGCCCGGCGCGCGGAATGTTGATTCCAATCCGGATTATGCGGGTGTGAACAAGGTCAAGTACGACTTCGGCGGCGTCCCGGTCAACCAGCTCATTTATCAGCGCGACGGCACCATCAAGCCGGTCCGCCAGATCTTCAGCAACTTCGACCCGGGCACGGAAATCCGCCCCGACATCAACAAGTACTTCCAGGACACGCGCAACGCGCTCGACGGCTACAAGCCCAAGCTGACCGGGATGTACGCCAACTACCAGGGCCAGTTCTTCAAGGACCGCCTGACCGTGTTGGCCGGTTTCCGCCGGGAAAACCGGGTGGAAAACTACCAGATCCAGCAGAACAACTACCCCTGGTTCAATTATCCCGAGAACGAATTCATGTGGATGGACCCGGTTAAATATCCGGAGAACGTCTGGGGCCACAGCATCGCCTACCAGAAGACCATCCCGCTCGACCAGACGGGTGATTCGTGGATGGGCGGCGCCTCCTTCGCGATCACGGAACAAATCTCGGCCTATGTGTCCGTGTCAAAGATCTTCAAGTTCAACTCCGGCAACATCGGCGGCCTGTTCCCGGGTGACGAGGCCTACCTCGCCAAGGGCCTGCTCGACCAGTTCGCGAGCATCGGCCAGACGGGCTTCAACTACAAGGGGACGACGGTCACCTCGGTTAAACAATTCCAGGATATCATCGCCGCGCAGCGGTATTACGACATGATCCCGAATGAGGACGGCATGAACTATGAGGCGGGCGTCAAGATCTCCACCAAGGACCAAAAGATCGTGGGTACATTCTCGATCTTCAGCGCCAACCGGGCGAACCGGAAGGAAGACGACGCGGTGGCCCAGTCCAACCTGAACGAGCCGCTCAACTCCAACACCGATCCGAACTATATCGCGGGCGTCAATCGCGCCATCGCCATGGGCGCCACCTACAGTGCCGCCACCTCCAGCACGGGTCGTCTGTTCCGTATCCGCGCCTACGACAATAATGTTCGCGTATCGGGCCTCGATTCCGAGGTCATCTGGACGCCGATCCGGAACTTCCAGGCGGTCTTCAACGCCTCCTGGCTGCCGACCGCCAAGACGATCGCCGATAATCGCCCGGCGCTCGCCCCGAAGGGATCCACGGGCTACGACAAGCTGACCGTCACCCAGAAACGCGACTCCGACATCTACTGGCAGTCGCGCGTGGAGAATATCCCGGAATACAAGCTGACCGGCTTCGGGAAGTACACGTTCAACCAGGGCATTGCCGGCGCCGCTTACACCCGGGGCTCGTACGTGTCCCTCGGCTTCCGCTACTCGTCCGAGACCGTTGTTTCCCGTTCGGTTGACTGGAACCCGCTCGCGGGCGGCTATCAGGCCGGCAACTACCTCGTCTGGGATCTCACCATGGGCATTCCGTGGGAAATCAACGGCTACAAGCTCAAGACCAGCCTCGGTATCTATAACCTGACGGACCAGCAGTACTCGGAAGGTTCCTTCGTGCTGTCTCCTGCCAGAAACATGATCCTGAGCACCACGGTCCAGTTCTAAACCGGATTCATCGTCGTCCAACGTTATGACGCAGGGCGGCGCCTTTCCGGCGCCGCCCTTTTTTTCCGCCCTTTCCAGCCGCAACCCTCAACATGGCCCGTCGATTCACTGCTTGTTTGGCGCAACCGCTGACGGTGCCTGTCCCCTGTAGCCACAGGCCTCCGTGCCTGTGGGATCGGGAACGTAGACGCAAACCCGACAGGCAGGGACGCCTGTCGCTACACGGCATGGCTTGCCTCGTTTTGCTCCTGGCCACTGCGCCATTCACTGCTCGCGCCGCCGACCTGTCACCGCTCATCGGCTCCTGGCGTTTCGACGCCACCCGCAGCACCGAGCTCAGCCCGTGGACCGGCTACGACCTGACCATCGCCGTGTCCGGCGACCAGGTCACCCTCGACCGCCATCTCGGATCGGGCCGCCGCGAATTCAGCGATACCATGACCGTCGACACCGTCCGACCGTCCACTGCCCAACCGTCCACCGAGCTATCGTCCACCGTCATACCGGTGGCAATGTGGCCAGACAACCGCCACCTCGGGGCCTACCTGGGCGGCGACAAAACCAAGCGCGTGCATGCGGCTTGGCTCGACGCCGGCCGCATTCTCCGCCTCAGCACCGACCTCGTCCTCGCCACCTCCCAAGGCGACCGGTCGGTCAATATTCTCAGCAACTACCAGGTCTCCGCCAGCGGCACCCGGCTCACCCTCACCGAACTGCGCAGCACCCGCCACCGTCCGGTGGTGTATGTTTTCAACCGGGTGGGGGCCGATAAGAAATGAACCACGGATTACACGGATACCACGGATCAAGGCACATGAATGTGTATACCTGTAGGTCGGGCTTTATGCCCGACGGCTCGGCGCCCTCCGTCGGGGATAAACCCCGACCTACTCATGCCTGCAAACTGATTGGCCCACGGAACACACGGAAAACACCGAAGCCAGACCCGGTTCTGTGTCTTCCGTGTGTTCCGTGGGCAAAAATGTATGGCTCCCTCCTGCTCAATCCATGCCGAGCCGCAGCCACCCATCTTTCTCGTTCTCTTGCTCATAATCTTTCTCTTGTTGCCTTTGCGTTTCTCGCCTTCCTCGCCATCCCTCTCACTGCTCACTCCGCGGTGAACCAAACCGCCCGCGCGCCCGCCACCGCCACCCTCATCCCCCTCTCCGAAAACTGGCGCCTCGACGGCGACCTGCCGGTCCACGCCCTGCTCATCTCCCTGCAGGGCCTCGCCAATCGGACCACGCCCCGCCTCTACCTCGAGTATCCGAAATCCTGGCAGTGGGAGATCGTCCGCCCGCTCATCGGTTTTCTGGAGAAACGCCACGGCGTGCAGTTCGACCGCCTCGGCCTCGATGACACCGACGCCGCGCTCACCCGGTTCGCCCCGTATGCCAAGGGCTGCGTCGTCTGGGACAAAAACGTCCGCTCCTCCCTCATCGTCGCCTTCACCATCGCGGGCGTCGAGGACCTCGTCGTCGTCAGCGCGGACCAGCTGCCCCTGGCCGCAAAACATGGCCTGAAGCCTGTCGTCGATCTCCGCGGCCAGTTCACCGGCCAGCCCGACCATGTCATTTACCAATGGGCCTACGACCACTACTGGGCCCGGTGCTCCCGCGACTACTATGTGGTCATGGGCGGCCACAGCGGCCCCGAGATGCAGCCGGGTATCGCCGACTTCGGCATTCAGCAACGCGCGTTCTTCACCGACCTCTCCTCCAACCCGAAGCATCCGGAGGAACTGGCGTTGCTGAAGAGGATTCTCCGCCAGCAAAAGCCGGCGAGCATCGTGCTCGGCTGGCATTCCTACGCCAAGGACACCGAGGGCCAGCACACGACGCTCGTCGGCAACTACGGCCTGATAATAGAGGGACTGCACAACCTGCCGAACGTCTCCTTCACCTCGCAGATTCCGCTCACGCCCGACTTCAAGTTCACCAACAACCACCATGTCGCCCCGGGCCAGAAGCTCGTCGCGGAAAAGAAGGTCTACCTCTGCGCCGTCGCCACCGACTCCATGGGCATCGGCACCTGGACCAAGCCGGGCCGCGGCCAAATCCCCTACACCTGGCAGGTGCTGATGGACTGGGCCTGGATGAACCCGCCGGCGCTGCAGTTCTTCTACGAGGACAAGTCGCCCAACGACTACTTCATCGGCGGCCTGAGCGGCCCCGGCTACATGTACCCCAAGGCGATCCCCGCGGACAAGTTCCCCGCCCTGATGAAAATCGGGCGCGAGCTCATGACGCAGCTCGACCTGCGCGCCCTCGAGATCATGGACTATTCCGAGGGCAACCGGCACGTCGGCAACACCGACCTGCCCAAGGAGCTCGTCGACCGCTATTATGAACAGTTCCCCGACGCCATCGGGTTCATCAACGGCTACGGCACCGCCCGCACCTTCGACCTGCGCGACGGCAAGCCCTTCCTGAGCTACGATTATTACCTGTCGATTGAGCGCCCGGTGGACGAAGCCGCCGCCGACCTCGAGGAACTCATCCAGCTCAACCCCGCCCGGCCCTATTTCCTCCTGATGCATGTCCGCGAGAGCAACACCATCGAGAAGGTGGCCGCCATCATCGGCCGCCTGACCGAGCCGGTCGAGGTGGTGCCGCTGGACACCTTCCTCGCCCTCGCCGCCAGCGCGAAGACCTACCGTACGAATTTCAAGCAGCCGACCGATCCGGTGAACCGCAACCCATAAACCCTTTCTGTAGGTCGGGCTTTATGCCCGACACGCCGCGATCCCGTCGGGGATAAACCCCGACCTACACCAACTCACATCATTTCCCATCCCCCGCGGGATCAGCGATCCCGCCCTACAATCGTAGCAGCCGTGGTCACACGGCGGCTGTAGGTCGGGCTTTACGCCCGACACGCCGCGATCCCGTCGGGGATAAACCCCGACCTACCCTAACTCTCCCATGCACCCGCTCCGCCACCTCATCCTCCTGCTCCTCCTCCCCCTCGCCGCCTTCGCCGCCGCACCGATTGAGGGCCGCTGGCGGCTTGACCGCACCCGCAGCACCGCCCTCGACGGCTGGCACGAGTGGGACCTCGTCATCAGTCTCACCGGCACCCAGGTCGGCCTGCAGCACGACATGAAATGGGGCCAGACCCGGTTCTCCGCCACCAACACCGTCGACACCGCGCACCCGGTCACGCTGCCGGCCTTCTTCCGGGTCGAGCAGCGCCACATGGCGCTGTATCCGGCCAAGGGCGGCACGACCCCGGTGCGCGCCGCGTGGCTCGACGACGGACGCACGCTCCGGGTCGAGGCGGATACCCCCATCGAGATTTCCCAGGGCCAGGCCGTGATGCGAATCTATGCCGAGTATCGCCTCATCGAAGGCGGCCAGGAACTGCAGCTCATCGAGCTGCACAGCTCCCGTCCCCGTCCGCTCATCTATCAGTTCACCAAGGTGCCGGCGGAGGCGGCCAAAAAATAATCCCATGAAACATCCATTCCTTTTGGCCCTCGTTGCCCTCGCCCTCACGTCCACCGCGCCCTTGCCCGCGGCCGAGGCCGCCGCAGCCCCCGCGCGTTCCGCGTGGGTCATGCACTTTGACAGCGACTGGAAGATAGCCTCCGGCCTGCCGGAGAAGGTCCTGCTGATCGGCCTGCAGGGCCTCGCCAACCGCAGCGAGCCGCGCCTCTACATCGTGCACGCCGCCGACTTTCCGTGGGAAATCACCGGCCCGCTCAAGGATTTCTACGAGCGCAAGCATGGCGTGAAGTTCACCGCGCTGCAGACCGCCGACGAAGCGCTCACGCAGTTCGCCCGCTACGCCAAGGGTTACGTGGTCTGGGACCCGGCGGTGATGCCGACGATGATCGTCGCCTTCACCATCGCCGGCCTGGAGGACGCCGTGGTCGTGACGCCCGCGCTCATTCCCCTCGCCGAGCAGCACGGGCTCAGGAAGATCGACGACCTGCGCGGCCGTTACGACGGCAAGACCGACGCGCAAATCTACACCGACGCCAAGGCGCGCTACTGGGCGCGCTGCAGCCACGACAAGCTGATGCTCATGGGCGGCCACCGCGGCGACATCCGCATCCCGGGCATCGCCGACTGGGGCGTGCGCGAAAAGATGTTCTTCCATGACCTGTCCGCCAACCCGCTCCACGCCGAGGAGCTCGCCCTGGAGAAGCAGTTCTTCTCCGAACTCAACCCCGGCGGCACCATCTTCGGCTGGCACGTCTACGGCAAGGACACCGAGGAGCAGCACACCACGCTCATCTCAACCTACGGCCTCAAGATGGAAGGCCTGCAGAGCCTCCCGAACCTCAGCTTCAACTGCCAGTTCAAGTTCACCCCCGGCTTCAAGTTCACCAACCAGCACCACGTCGCGCCCGGCGCCCAGCTCGTGGCCGAGCCGAAAGTCTACCTCGCCTTCGTGCAATCCGACGGCATCGGCATCGGCGTGTGGACCAAGCCCGGCCGCGGCCGCATGCCGCTCGCCTGGGGCGCCATCATGGGCTGGGTGCATTTCTCACCCGCCGCACTGGAGTATTTCCACGAGTCCGCCACCCCGGGCGACTACTTCATCGGCGGCCTCTCCGGCCCCGCCTACATGTATCCGAACCACATCCCGGCCGACCGCTTCCCCGGCTTGATGAAGGAAGCCGCCGACCTGATGAAGGTGCTCGACGAAACGATCTTCGAGATCATGGACAATTCCGCCGCCGACGGCAACGTGGGCAACACCGACCTGAGCAAGGAGACGGTGGACCGCTATTACGCGAATTTCCCCGATGTGGCCGGCTTCATCAACGGCTACGGCCCGGCCCGCACCCGTGACCTGCGTGACGGCCGGCCGCTGCTCTCCTACGACTACTACATCGACCCGCGCCGCCCCCGCGAGGAAGTCACCGCCGACCTGAACGAGCTCATCGCGCTCAACGCGAAGCGGCCGTACTTCTGCCTCGTGCATGTGCGCGAGTCGAATGACGTGAACAGCCTCGTCGAGGTCATCAAGGGCCTCCGCGGCCCGGTTGAGGTCGTGCCGCTCGATACCTTCATGAATCTCGCCGCGGGCAACAAGACCTACACCACCCGCTACCAGGACCCGGACGAGCCGAAACATTTCAAGGGATACAGATGATGTCGCACTTATGCCTTAATTTCCGCGTAGCGACAGGCCTCCGTGCCTGTCGTGCCTTGGGCCCGATCCCGACAGGCACGGAGGCCTGTCGCTACTTCTGAAACCCGCCTGACCGTCCCTTCTCCCATGCCCCACTCCACCCGCCGCACCTTCCTGAAAAACTCCGCGGTCCTCGCTGCCGTCCTGCCCTTCGGGCGTCTCGACTTGCGCGCCGCAGAACCCGCCGGGGCCGTGCCCTTCACAGCTTCAGCGAAGCAGGGCCTGCTCTTCGATGACGCCGATCTGCCCCGCATCCGCGCCAACGCGCGGCACCCCCGCTTCGCGGCCCTCTGGCAGGCCATGCACGATGCCGATCTCGCGGCAGACCGGGATTTCCTGGCCCACAAGGTCAGCCTGACCAACCACGTCGTCGACCTGCTCCACGTGCAAAAAATCCTGGAGCGCGCCTGTGTGCTCTACGCGGTCGAGGGCGATCCGGGGCAACTGGAGCTGGCCCGCACCGCCATCCGCAAGATGCTCGAGTATCCCGAATGGGACAGCTTCCTCGAGGGCGGACGCCAGATCTTCGGGCTGCAGCGGGCAACCGAGGGCAGCATCGCGCTGCTGCTCGCGCTGGACTGGCTCAAGGGTGCGCTGTCGGCGGCGGAAGTCGCCGCGATCGAGGAGGCGATCCTCACCAAGGGGGCTCCGGCCTGCTACACGGCGGTCTACGGCATGAAGTATCCCGACCGCGTGCAGGGCTGGACCTGGAGCCCGCGAAGCGAGGTGGATGACTTCCGGCACATCAGCCTGGCGCGCTGGCCGCTCATCCTGAATGCGACCAACCTGAAGATCATCCCGACGGCCGCGCTGGGCCTCATCGCCTGCCATTTCCTCGGTCGCCGGCCGGAGGCGGACGGCTGGCTGGAACTGGCCCGTTCCAGCGCCCGGGCCTTCGCCACCATCTACGGCAGCGATGGCAGCTACGACGAGGGGGTCAGCTATTGGGGCTACACCACGCTGCACATGGCCCTCTTCTCCGAGGCGCTCTGGCGCACACAGGGGATTGATGACCGGGAACTGATCAATTATTCCGGCACCGCCCGCTATGCGCTGAGCATGACCATGCCGACCCTGGGCAACGATCATGCCGTGGCCAATTTCAAGCACATCGCGGGCTTTACAATGCCCACGGTGAAGCCGGAGTTTGACATCGTGAATTTCGGCGATGCCAACGGCGCGGTCGATGTCTCGGTCGCGGCGTGGATCGGCCGCACCCGGCAGGATCCGGTGGCCAGTTTCATTGCGCGGGACATCGGCGAGGCCAAGTACCTCTACGGCCTGATCTGGTACGACCCCGCCGCCGTCGCGGCTCCGCCGGATGCCGGCCTGCTGGATCACCGGATGGCCAACGACCTCGTGGTGGCGCGCACCGGCTGGACCGCCCGGGACAATGTGCTCGCCCTGCGCAGCGGCGGGCCGGGTAATCACGAGCACGCCGACCGCAACAGTGTTATTTTCAAGGCGTACGGCGAACGGCTCCTCCACGATCCGACCCGCGCGGCGTACATCTCAAGCCAGCCCCGCTGGATCCTCCGTCTCACCGGGGCCCACACCGCCGTCCTGATCAACGGTCAGGGCCACCAGTATCACGACGGCCATGAGGGCACAAATGCCTCATGGGCTTTCGCCCGGGTCATTGATTATCACACCGGCCCGGGTTGGATGACGGTGACCAGCGACGCCACCGACGCCTACCAGCTGGTCAACCGCAACGTCACCCGGGTGGTCCGCACCCTGGTTTTTCTCAAGCCCGACATCGTGCTGTTTCTCGATCAGGTGAAGCTGACGGACGCCAAGGCCTCCGTGCAGGTGCGCTTTCAAGCCAACAACGAGGACCTCGCCGCGACCCTGTCGCTCCCCGGGGATAATTTCCTCATCACCCGCCCGCGGGCCTCGCTGCTCGGCCGGGTGGCCCGCACGCCCGGGCTCATCGTCCGCCTCGGCAAGCTGCCGTTGGCCGAAAAGGACGGCTCGCAGCCCTATGCCGAAGTCGAGTCCGCCACCGCGACCGATCATGAGATTCTCACGGTCTGCTCCGCTCGGCAAGCGGGCGAAGTGCACGGCGACCTGCAGATCGGCCGCAATGGCGCGGTCTGGCGTGTCACCGGTACCCATGCGAGCCAGCGGATCGACGTCACGCTCAACACCGCGGGTTCGATTCCTGATATCACCATCGTATGACGCTGCGTATGTTTCATCCCACACACCCCGGCGCTCCGCGCCACCCCTCTCGAGAGGGGACCCAATCTCCGGCTAGCGTTGCCTTGAATCCCCTCTTGAGAGGGGTGCCCGCAGGGCGGGGTGTGTAGGGCATCACCCGTTCACCGCGCTCCGTCCACCATCCACCGTCCACTGTCCACCGTCTCCCCCCCCATGAACCTCCCCACCCGCCGCACCTTCCTCAAGAGTTCCGCCGCCCTCGCCGCCAGCCTCCCCTTTGCCCGCCTCGACCTGCGTGCCGCGGAGGTCGCCCAGGCCGTGCCCTCCGCGGCAGCCGCGAAAACGGGCCTCCTGTTCGACGCATCCGACCTCCCGCGCATCCGCGCCAACACCCAACATCCGCGCTTCGTGAAACTTTGGCAGGAGATGACCGGCGCCGACCTCGCAGCCGACACCGATTTCCTCGAGCACAAGGTTCGCTTCAACAACCACGTCGCGGACATGCTGCGGGCCCGCCAGATCGTGGAGCGCTCCGCTTTCGTCTATGCGGTCAACGGCGACGCGGCGCACCTTGCCGTCGCGAAACTCGCCGTCCGCCGGCTGTTGGACTATCCGAAATGGGACTACTTTCTCGAGGCCGGCAAGACCGTCATGGGCCTGCAGCGCGCGTCCGAGGCCACCATCGCCCTCGCCTATGCCCTCGACTGTCTCCGCGGCGCCCTCAGCCCGGCCGAGGTCACCGAGATCGAGGACAACATCGCCACCAAGGGCGCCCCCGCGTGTTTCACCACCCTCTATGGCATGAAATTTCCCGACCGGGTGAAGGGCTGGGGCTTTGACCCGGAGGACGACTACCCGCAGGCCTTCCGCGTCAGCCTGGCCCGCTGGCCGCTTATCCTCAACTCCACCAACCTCAAGGTCATCCCGACGGCCGCACTCGGCATCGCCGCGGTGTTGCTTCACGGCCGCCACCCGCAGGCGGCGCAGTGGCTCGATCTGGCCCGCTCCAGCGCCAAGGCCTTCTCCACGATGTATGGCGCCGACGGTTCCTACGACGAGGGCGCGAGCTACTGGGGCTACACCACGCTGCATCTGGCCATTTTCGCCGAGACCCTCTGGCGCCGGCTGGGCATCGATGACCGCGCGCTGATCAACTATCCCGGCACGATCCGCTACGCGCTCGCCTTTGCCATGCCGACCAAGGGCGAGGGATTTGATCCCACCCACGGCCCGCGCAACCTCGCCGTGCCCACCATCAAGGTCGATCCGGCCAACGACATCGTCAATTTCAGCGACGCCCTCACCGCGAGCGATGTCTCCATCGCCGCCTGGGTGGCCCGCACCCATCACGATCCGCTGTCCCGGCATGTCGCGCATAATGTCAGCGGGATGAAATCCCATTTCGGCCTCATCTGGTTTGACGCGGCCGACGCCGGAACGCCGCCCGGACCCGCCTTGCTCGACGCCCGCCTCGCCAACGACCTCGTGATCTCCCGCACCGGCTGGGCGGCGGAGGATTCCACGGTCGCGCTCCGCAGCGGGGGGCCGGCCAACCATGAGCATGCCGACCGCAATAGCGTCATCTTCAAGGCCCACGGCGAACGCCTTTTCCACGACCCGTTCCGCGCCGGCTATTCCTACACGACGCCGCGCTGGAAGCTTCGCCTCACCGCCGCCCACACGGCCGTGCTCATCAATGGCCAGGGCCACCAATACCATGACGGCCACGAGGGCACCAACGCCTCCTGGGCCTGGGCACGGGTCCAGTCCTTCCAGACCGGCCCGGGCTGGATGACGGTCACCAGCGACGCCACCGAGGCCTACGCGCTGGTGCTGCCCGACGCGCAACGCGTCGATCGCACCCTCGTCTACCTCAAGCCCGACGTGCTGCTGCTCCTCGACCGCGTGACCCTCGCGACCGCCCAGCCTGTGCAGCTGCGTTTCCAGGTCTTCAACGACGATGATCACGGCACGGCCGCGGCCACCGGCAGCGACTTCACGATTACCCGACCCTACGCCAACCTGCGCGGCACGGTGCATTCGGCGGGAGCCGTCGCATGCGCCACGGCACGGCACGACCTGCCGGAAGCCGAAGGGGTGCATCCGTTCGTCGAGGCCGTCTCGGCCGCCGCGACCAACCACGAGCTGCTCACGGTCACCACCGCGGCCCCGGCCGGCGGCTCGCACGGGGCACTCACCGTCACCCGCGAAGCCACCGGCTGGCGCGTGACCGGCACCCATGCCGGGCAGAAGGTGAATGTCACCCTCCAGACCGCCGACCTCGTCCCCATCCTCACGATCGCATGAGCCCGTCTTCCGGATGTAGGGTCGCCGCTCGTCGGCGGACCTACATTTTCGTTTCTGTCCTCCGTCCTCCGTCTTCCGTCCTCTGACCCCTGACCCATGCCCCAATTCAACCACGTCAACTCCGTCGATCTCCTCCTGATCGGGCTGTATTTTGCGATCGTCATCTGGATCGGATTCTACGCGGCCCGCAAAAACAAGGGGGCGGATGATTTCTTCAAGGCCAGCGGCCAGGTGCCATGGTTTGTCGCAGGTGTGTCCAGCTGGGTCTCGGGCTTCTCCGCCTTCATGTTCGTGGCCGCAGCCGGGTTTACCTACAAGAATGGCTCCGGCACGGCCCTGCTCTTCACCGCGGCCACCTGGGCCTATCTGGGCGGCTATTTCTACTTCGCGCCGATGTGGCGGCGGGCGCGGATCGACGCGCCGCTGCAGTTCCTCACCCGCCGCTATTCCTCCTCGACGACCTATTTCTACACCGTCACGGCCATTCTGCCTCAGGTCATCGGCATCGGCCAGGGCCTCTACATTCTGTGCATCTTCGTGTCCACGGCCCTGGGCTACGAGCGCGAGGTTTTCCATCTGGCGGGCTGGGAACTCTCCGGCATCGAGATGTCCATGCTGGTGGTCGGGGCGGTCATGATCATCTACAGCGTGGCCGGGGGGCTGTGGGCGGCCGTGCTGTCCGATGCCGTCCAGGGGCTGATTATTTTGATCATGTCGGTGATCGTGTTCCCGGTGACGTTCGCCCACCTCGGGCACGGCGGCATCGGCGCCGGCTTCGTCCGTCTCTTTCACGAGCTGCCGCGCGACTATCTCGTGCCCAGCGGGCAGCCGGTCCAGCCCCTGTTTCTCCTGTCCTACATCCTGAGCAGTTTCCTCGGCTACAATGTCGCGTGGCACTTCGCCCAGCGCTACAACAGCGTGCCGAGCGAGCGGGACGCCAAAAAAATGGCCCTGCTGGGTGCCGCCCTGTCCTTGTTCGGCCCCCTGCTGTGGCTCCTGCCCGTCATGGGTTCGCGGCTGATATTCCCCGACCTCGCGGCCATCTGGCCCAACCTGAAGGCGCCGGAGGAGGCCTCGTTCGTCAGCCTGGCCATGCTGCTGCTCCCGCACGGCATGGTGGGCTTTGTCGTGGCCGCGATCCTTTCCGCCACGCTCGGCCAGGCCAACGACGCGTTCAACTGGCTCGCCGCGGCGGTCACCCGCGACGTCTATGTGCCGGTGCGGAAGGCGCTGGGCTTCGGCACCGTCTCCGACCGCCACCAGCTCTGGACGGCGCGCCTCACCATGCTCATCGTCGGCGTCAGCGGCGTGGCCACCAGCTTCGCCATCGCGAAACGCGGCGGCGCCTTCGATTTCGGCCTAAAATACTACTCCATTGTCGGCCCCGGCTTCATGATGCCCGTGCTGCTGGGCATGGTTTACCGCCGGACGCCGTGGTGGTCGGGCATGGCGTCGTGCATCGCCTCGTTCGCCACCACCTTCGGGCTGATGGCCGTCGACGCCTGGCCCCAGCACGTCTACGAGCGCAACATTCTCAGCGCGATCCTCGCGTCCACGGCCGTGTTCGCCCTGTCGGCCTGGTTCTACCGCGACGACGACCCGGCGAGCGCCGAGGCCCGCAAGCTCGACCTCGACCTGCGCACGCCGGTGCCGGAGGAAGCCGGCGTCAAGCTCAGCGGTTCGCTCGCCGTCTACGGCGTGATCGGCAACCTCAGCCTGGTGCTCGGCGCGGTCCTCCTCGCGTGCACGTTCCTGCCCGCGACCGCCCAGGCCCCCGCCAGCATCAACCTGATCGCCGGCCTGATGCTGTGCGGCATCGGCTTCGGCCTGCGCCGGCTTGCCACCTACGGCCGCGCCGGCTAGACGATGCATTGCCCATGCGACTGCCCGCCCAGCTTTACCGGCAATTCGATGCGGACCCGGCCCTCCCCGTCCCGGCGGAGGGCTACGGCGGCTGGCAGACGGTGGACGCGGAACTCGCCCCGGCCCACACCGCGCTGGTCGTGATGCACGCCTGGGACTGCGGCGAGCCGCAGGAATTTCCCGGCTGGCGCCGGGCCGTCGAATATCACCCGCGCGCCACGCGCATCCTCGCCGAGGTTTTTCCGACCCTGCTCGCCGCCGTGCGCCGCTCGCCCCTGCCGGTGTTTCACGTCGTGGGCGGCGACAAGGATTACTACTCGCACCTGCCGGGCTACCAGCGGGCCCTCGAACTCGCCGGCCTGACCACGGCGCCGGTGCCGGCGGCGCGCGATCCCGTGTACGAGCAGCTGCAGCGGCTCCGCGCCGGCCAGGGTTTTCCCGGCGACCACAATGCGGCCGACATCGCCGCGGGCTTTGCCCGCCTCGACTTCGCCCCCGCGGCGCGGCCCGTGGGCGCGGAGGGCGTGGCCGAGAATTCCGACCAGCTCGCCGCACTCTGCCGCGCGCAGGGCATCAACCACCTGATCTACGCCGGCTTCGCGCTCAATTGGTGCCTGCTGATGTCCCCCGGCGGCATGGTCGACATGAAGCGGCACGGCCTCCTGTGCTCGACGATCGCCGAGGCTGTCACCGCCGTCGAGAATCGCGACACCGCCCGCGCGGAACGCGAAAAGCAGCAGGCGCTCTGGCGTGTGGCGCTCGAATTTGGCTTGGTCTTCTCCCTGGCTGATTTTCTCGGCGCCCTGCGCCACTGCTCGCCCCCTTCCTCCCCGTGAAACCCACTTCGACCCTCGCCCTCCACGGTGGCCCGCCCGCCGTGTCCGCCTCCCGCCCGGTGCATCATCGCTGGGGCGCGGCAGAACTCGCCCGCCTGACCGCCATGGTGGATCAGCCCTCACTGTTCTATTGGAACGGCCCGCAGTGCGGCGCCCTGCTCGCCGAGTTCCGCAAAACCTACCCCCTCCAGTGGGCCATGCCCTGCTCCTCCGGCAGCGCCGCCCTGCACATCGCCGTCGCCGCCCTGCAACTGCCGCCCGGCTCGGAGATCATCACGTCGCCGGTCACCGACATGGGCTCGGTCATCGGCATCCTCTACCAGCAGCTCGTGCCGGTCTTTGCCGACATCGACCCGCACACCTACAACCTCGACCCGGCCGACGTGCGGCGGCGCATCACGCCGAAAACCAAGGCCCTCATGATCGTCCACCTCGCCGGCCAGGCGAGCGACATGGACGGGCTTATGGCCGTCGCCCGCGAGCACAATCTGCTCGTGATAGAGGACTGTGCCCAGTCGTGGGGCGCGACCTATCGCGGCAAGGCCGTCGGACTCTTCGGCGACCTCGCCTGCTATTCGTTCAACGAGTTCAAGCATGTCAGCTGCGGCGATGGCGGCATCGTCGGCACCAACCATCCCCGCTACGGCCCAACCCTGACGAAGTGGGGCGACAAGCACTACGATCGCGTCACGGGCAACCGCAACCCCGAGGCCCTGTCGCCCAACTACCGCATGAGCGAGCCGCAGGGCGCCGTCGCCGCCGCGCAGCTGGTGAAGCTGCCCGCGATCATCGCCACCCACGTACGCCTGGGCACGCTCATGCTCAACCGGCTCCGCGAGCTCGCGCCGCCGGGCGTGGTGCGGCCGGCCATCGATCCGCGGGACACGCACAGCTTCTGGTTCTGCCTGCTGCGCCTCGAGGCCGCCCGCTTCCGCTGCACCCGCGAGGAATTCGTGGCCGCGCTCAAGGCCGAGGGCGCCGCCGCCCAGGCCGGCTACATCCCCAAGCCCGTGTATGGCTACCCGCTGTTCCAGAACCACAATTTCTTCGGCGGCGGGTGGCCGCTGCGCGACGCCGGCCTCACGACGATGGACTATCGCAACGTGCACTGCCCCGTCACCGAGGCGATGCTGGCCGACGGCGTCTCCCTGGCCATCAGCCCGGCGATGACGGACGAAGTCGCAACGCAGACAGCCGAGGCCGTTGCGAAAGTGGCACGGCACTTTGCGGTGTGACGGCAGCGGGGTCGGCGCTCCGACTATACCGGCGCAATTTTACTTTAACTGTACCCGGGAGGTTTCGTCCCTATGAATCTTTTCGCGTCCTTCGCGGCTTCGCGTGAAACAGATCGAAACGGTGAAAAATCTCACGCGAAGGCGCGAAGAACGCGAAGCCGGCAACAGCGGCCAGGCGAATCAACCCAACCGCAAACCAACGGTCGTTGTGCCCGGCCGTCCGGACGGCCGGGCATATTTTCAGATCATGCACCGATCGCGGCCACCGTATTTAACACCCATCATCGAACAGGTCGCTTAGGATTTCTCCCCACGACCCAGCCAGCGCTCCAAGTTGTCTGCCGCGATCGCCGCGCGCTCCGTTGTCGGCAGCGTCGATGAATCCAGCTTCGCTCGTGCCGCCGCGGTGATCAGCAGCGGCGTGTGCGAGGCGAGGGCCAGCTGCCGGGCCGGCACCTTCTGCCGCACGTATTCCAGCGTGTCGTGCCACTCGACAAAGGAGAGATCGGCCAGCAGCCGCGGGAACTGCGGCGCCAGCTGCAGGAGTTCCGGCAGCAACAGCCCGCTGGCCAGCACAGGCAGACGGGGCTGCCGGACCAGCAGGGCCGTCAGTTCCTTCACCGGCAGAGGCTTCAGCTTCATGGCGTGATATTCATGCCGGTGATCAATCAGCCGTACCTGTAAAATCAGCCGCAGATCGCGCTCCGCCAGATCGGCCAGCAGTTCATCCACGGCGCGGATGTTCAGCCGGTAGTTGTGATAATTCGGCAGCAGCCGCACGGCGCGCACCCGCGGATCAGCCGCAACCACGTCCAGTTCCTCCCGCCAGTTGGCCAGGGCCGGATTGATCACGGGCACCGGTTCAAGTCCGGCCACGCTGCGCGTCGCGCGCAACAGCGCGCGGTTCGCCGGACCTGGTTCGGGCGCAAACACGGCCTCGAGTGGCGATACCAGCGCCCGGCGGATGCCGTGCGCGCGCAGGTGCGCCGCCAACGAGCGCGGGGTGTGCTCATCGCAGAACGAAAACGGCCAGCGGCCGGTCCAGGTGTTGGCGTCGAAGTATTTCATGGCAGCCGGAGCAGGGCCCGCGCGTTGTCGTAGAGGATTTTTTGCTTGGTGGCGGCATTTAGCCGCGAGCCTGTGATACGGGTGATCGCGACGCCGAAGTCGCGCACCGGGACGTCCGAGCCGTAGAGCACCCGCTCGGCTCCGAGTTGCGCGACCGCATATTCGATGAGGCCCGCCTCGGGGGCCGCGCCGGAGGTGTCGACGACCACATTCGGGCAGGGCCTCACCGCCTGCAGGCCCCGCACCCCGCAGCCGGTGAGGTGCGCCATGATGATCTTCACGCGGGGAAACCGCCGCGCGAGGGTGGCGACATCCTCCGGATCGGTGTGGTAGCGGCGCTGGCGGATCTGCGTCATGCTCCAGGCATGCTGCAACAGCACGAGCCCATGCCGCTCCGCGGCGGCCATGACGGGGGCCATGCAGGCGTCCCGCGCGTTGTTCGCAATTTCCAGCTTCAATCCGCGAAACCCCAGCGGAACGCAGCGGGCCACCTCGCGGCGCACCGCCTCGGCGCCCAGCGTCGGATTCAAATGACAGAAGCCCGTGATAAAATCCGGGTAGGCCCGCATCAGCGCCGCCGTTTCATCGTTGATTTCCACCAACTGCTCCTCCGTGGGAGAGCGTCCGAACCGCAGCACATCGCCGAGCGCGACCAAGTGACAGATGCCGTGATCCCGGGCTCGACGCACCAGCTGCGCCACGCCCACCCCCGGCAGGTTGTCCGGCCGAAAAACCGGGTGGGTATGGATGTCGATGATGCGCATGAAATTTCAGCTGCTGGCCCCCGTACAATTTGAAGGTTGTCGCGCCGCTTCCCACTGGCAAGCGACGGTTTTATCTCACTTGCATTGAATGTAGCTGCGAGCGCCAGCGAGTGGTAATTCGTCCACTCACTGGTGCTCGCGGCTACTGACAGGTTAGTGCGATTGGATATCTCATGCCCCAGAGCTTGCTCCGGGGATTATTTCCAATGAACATATCGAAAGATTTCATGAGTCCTCCGCCCCAAACCGACCGCGACATCGAACAGCTTCTTTCCTCCCCCACGCGCGGTGCCATCGCGGCGGCGGCAGGGCTGAAAGGAAACTTCATGGTGCTCGGCGTCGGGGGCAAGATGGGCACCACCACGGCGGTCATGCTGCGCCGGGCGCTTGATGCCGCCGGCCGGCCCGAGGCCGTCGTCACCGGTGTCTCGCGCTTCAGCCGCGCCGAAGCCCGGGCCGAGCTCGAGGCTCTTGGCGTCCGCACCTTGTCCTGCGATCTCGCCGACGCCGCGCAGCTCGCGGCCTTGCCGGACACGCCCAACGTGCTGTTCCTCGCCGGCCAGAAATTCGGCACCGACAGCGCCCCGGAGCTCACCTGGATGCAGAACACCATTGTCCCGGCCCTCGTCGCCCAGCGCTTCCGCGACTCGCGCCTCGTCATCTTCTCCACCGGCTGCGTGTATCCCTTCGTCCCCACCACCGGTCCGGGGGCGAATGAGCGCGAGCCCGTCGCCTTCCTCGGCGAATACGCCAGCACCTGTGTCGGCCGCGAGCGGGTGTTCACCCACTACTCGAAGCTGTTTGGCACGCCCCAGCTCCTGTACCGGCTCAACTACTCCGTGGAGCTGCGCTACGGCGTCCTGGTGGACATCGCCCAGAAGGTTTGGTCGGGCGAGAGCGTCGATGTGACGATGGGCTGGCTGAACTGCATCTGGCAGGGCGACGCCTGCGCCCGCGCCATCCAATGCCTGGCGTACACCGCCAGTCCGCCGCGCATCCTCAACATCACCGGGCCGGACAAGCTCAGCATTCGCGCCCTGGCCGGGGAATTCGGCCGGCAGCTCGGGCGGACGCCGGTGATCATTGGGCAGGAGGCTCCGACCGCCTGGCTGGCCGACGCCAGCGAGTCGATCAAGCTCTTCGGCGCCCCGGAAATGCCGGTGCCCCGCATGATGGAGCTGATCACCGCGTATGTCCGCGCCAACGGCCGCCTGCTCGGCAAGCCGACGCATTTCGAGGCCCGCAGCGGGAAGTTCTGAATTTTATGGCCACGAAAAGGCACAAGAGTCCGACGGCAAATGGAGCTCCCAAGGCGCCTATAGGCGCACGGATAAATGCCGCCCGCCGGACAAACTACTTTGTGCTTTTTTGTGGCTAAAATAATCATGGACCTCCGTCACCACCTTCTCGCCGGCCAGGTCATCCCCGCTCATCCACTCGCGCTCGATTCCCATCGGCGCTTTTCCGAAAAGCACCAGCGCGCCCTGGCCCGCTACTATTTCGCCGCCGGCACTGGGGGTATCGCGGTCGGCGTGCACTCCACCCAGTTCGAGATCCGTGATCCGCAGCACAACCTGCTCAAGCCCGTGCTCGAGCTGGCCGTCGCCACCATCGCGGCGGAGCGGCCCGCGGCCCTGCGCTACTTCGCGCTGATCGCCGGCATCTGCGGCCAGACCCGGCAGGCCGTGGGCGAGGCGGAGCTCGCCCGCTCCCTCGGCTACCACGCCGGCCTCGTCAGCATGGCCGCCTTCAAGGTGGAACCCGAGGAGGCCATCCTCGCGCACGTCGCCACCGTCGCGAAAATCATTCCCGTCATCGGCTTTTATCTGCAGCCCGCCGTGGGTGGGCGCGTGTTCAGCTATGCGTTCTGGCGCCGGTTCGCCGAGATCCCGGAAGTCGTGGCCATAAAAATGGCGCCGTTCAACCGCTACCAGACCCTCGACGTCATCCGCGCCGTCGTCGCCGCCGGGCGCGAGGACATCGCGCTCTACACGGGCAATGACGACACCATCGTCGCCGATCTCCTCACTCCCTTTACCTTCCCGCACCAAGGCCGCCCCATCACGCGCCGAATCGTCGGCGGGCTGCTCGGCCATTGGGGCGTCTGGACCCGCGCCGCGGTGGAACTCTTCCACGCCGCCCACGCCGCGGCCACCGAGCCGCAGCTCGACGCCACCTGGCTGGCCAAGGCCGCCGCGGTGACGGACATGAACGCCGCGCTGTTCGACGCCGCCAACCAGTTCCACGGCTGCATTCCCGGCATCCTCGAGGTGTTGCGCCGGCAGGGCCTGGTCGAGTCGGTCCATTGCCTGAACCCAAAAGAGGTCCTCTCCCCCGGCCAGGCTGACGAACTCACGCGCGTCTGCGCCGCCTACCCCGAGCTGACCGACGATGCCTTCGTCGCGGAGCATCGCGACCACTGGCTGCGCTGAGAATAGGCCAAAGATACAGGTAGGGCCCGTTGCCCTCAACGGCCTTCAGCGCACGACAGGCGGTTGAGGGCAACCGCCCCTACCCCATGACCCACAACCACTGGCTGCGCTGAGGTGTTTTGCCACAAAAAGGCACGATAGTCCGGAGGCAAATGATACTCGCAAGGCGCCTATAGGCGCGCGGAAGTCCCTCCCTTCGCCACTATTGCGCTTTTTGTGCCTTTTTGTGGCAAAAATGGATCGGATCTGGGGTTGCACCCTCACATCCCCGGCGGGAAACTTACCGCCTCGTCCCTCGTTGCCATGGCTGAACTTTCCCTTCCCCAATCCTGCGAGGAACTCCTCGCCCAGATGGTCTCCTTCGAGACCGTGAATCCGGATTTCGGCGGTCCGGCCGGGGGCGAGGCGAGGCTCGCCGCCCACCTGGAAAACCTGGCCCGGCAATGGGGGCTCCAGACCCGCCGTTGTCCGGTGGGAAACGCCGGCGCCTTCAATTTGCTCGTCACGGTCGAAGTCGCCCCCAGCGCCGAGTGGCTGCTGCTGGAGAGCCACCTTGATACCGTCAGCATCGACGGCATGACCGTGCCGCCGCTCCAGCTCACCGTGGCCGGGGAAAAATTGCACGGCCGCGGGACCTGCGACACCAAGGGGTCGGGCGCGGCCATGCTCTGGGCGCTGCATACTTATGCCCAGTTACCCGACTGGCCGCGCAATGCGGGCGTGCTTTTCTCGGTGGATGAGGAGGCCAGCATGGACGGCGCCCGCGCCTTTGCCGACAGCGAACTGCGGGAGTTCAAAAACCTCCGCGGCCTCGTGGTGGGCGAACCCACCGGCCTGCGCCCGGTCATCGCCCACAACGGCGTCCTCCGCTGGCGGAGCATCACGCGCGGCGTCGCCGCCCACTCGGCCGACCCCACTAAGGGCCGCTCAGCCATCGCCGCCATGCTGCGGGTAATCGAGGCGCTGGAGACCAAGTTCATTCCGCTGGCCAAACGCGACTCTCCCC
>JBAXWQ010000130.1:0-9090 GCA_037128315.1 Opitutia bacterium
CATGGCTGATCGGCAGCAGCAACCTGATCCTGACCCGCCCACGCTGGCAGATTTTCTGTGGGGCCACTGCCTTTGCCACCGGGATCGGCAATCCCTATTTCGGTTTTGCCTACTGTCAGTTGCTGGCTCTTGCACTCGCATATCAGGGACTCAACCCTCGTCGCCGGAATCTCACCCTAGGCCTGACCTGCTTCGCGATCTTCGCGGCCACTCTGGTGGCGATGAACTACAGTTCACTTTTCGCCCTGCTGGGAGAAGGAACCGGACTGTTGCAGCGCAACTTCTCCAGCACAGAAATTTATGGATTACGCCCGATCGAGCTTCTGATTCCACATGCCTCCCATCGTTGGTCAATCGCCGCAGAAATTGGTGAGCGTTATGCCGCAGTGACGAGCCTCAAAGGCGAGCTTTTCTCTCCCTACCTTGGCCTGGCTGGCATTGGCGGATTGCTGGTAATTGCCACGGACACTGTAGTCCGTCTGCGGCAGCGACGAGTGGGGTTCCGGCCGGCCTACGCTGTCACGTTCCTCTGGTTTACGCTATTTTTCATCGTGGGCGGACTAAACAGTCTGGTGGCGTTTGCTGGCTTTGATTTGTTCCGCGCCGGCAATCGCTATAGCATATACCTTCTGGCGGTCGCTCTGCTGGCTTTGACTTCTTGGGCGTCCCGTAAGGGTCGTCACCTCACGCCATGGCCGGCCTTCATTCTGGTCGCAGCCGCGGTTTTGGTCGGCTTATGGGACCAACTCCCGAGATCTCGCCCACCGGCAGAGCTCCTGACCCTGCGCAACAAAATCGCCGTGGACCATCGGCTCGGCCGCTGCCTGGAAACCCAGCTGCCGCCGGACGCAACCATTTTTCTGCTGCCGGTTACTCCCTTTCTTGAACAGCCACCGGTGCACGGCATGACCGATTATGAACTGTTCCGCCCATGGCTTTTTTCTGCACACCCGCGTTTTTCCTATGGCTTGTTGGCCGGGGCAAAGCCCTTGCGCTGGCAAAAGTGGATCGCGGCACAGCCGGTCAATGTCATGTGCGCCGCGCTGGAAGAGACTGGCTATACGGCTCTCTATTTCCACAAGGCGGCCTTTACCGATTTCGGCACGGCCTTGCGACAGCAGCTGACGGCACTAGGGAAGAAGCTGCTGTTTGATGAAGGCGACCATGTCGTATTTGCCCTGGAACCTGCTAAGAAGATATATCTACCCGATTTGAATGATGCGCGGCTGGCTAACACTTGGAACCGTGCGGCCGCCACGGAAGACCAACTTCAAATTTATGCCACCGCTGGATGGTTCGCCCTCGAGCAGCTGGGTGAGGAATACTGGCGTTGGGCGGGGGATGTTGCCACCGTGTCAATCTGGTGCCCTAGCAACCAGCCAAGGTTGGTGAGCCTCCGGTTTATGACCACCGCGCTCCGGCCAGCCCAACTGATCGCAACTTCTGCCAACAAGCAAATCATCTGGCAGGCTGCGCTTGGGCAACAAACATCACTGCAGGTGAATCTACCCCTGACCCTGCAACCTGGCGCCAATCGCATTACTTTTCAATATCATGGATCTCTCACTCGGCCATCAGCGGCCGATTCCAGGCGTTTGGGGTTTCGTCTCATCAATTTGCATGCAGAATTCGACCCGCACCCCTAGCGATTATTATTATCGCTAACTTCGCCCGTCCGGGATTTTCCCAGAACGTCGGTCGATCAGCGAACCGGGCCATGCCGGGCGCCCACAATCGCAATTTCGCGAACCTTGTAGAGCAGAGTGCGAGGATCATCCTTGGTTTTACTGCGGGCCGCCGGTCGATCAGCGAAAAACTGGATTTCACTGGTCCCGGCCCGCAGGGCGAAATTTTCAACCTCTATCAGACCGGACTTGTTCTGCCGCACCGCCAGCTCCTGCCGGCCGATAAAGGCATGAAGCTCCACCCCCGGGACTATAAACTCTCCTTCAATTCGCAGTCCAACCCCAACGAGTGGCTTCACTGCCTTCAGCACAAAACTAAAACTGTGGTCATCCCGACCGGACCAACGGTGCGTGCCCTCATCATCCCACCAACCACTTCCCCAACCCAAGCTGACCAGAGCCGGTTCCGCCGTTGGGCGCAGAACTAGCCCATCTCCCAATTGGTGACTCGCCGCTGAATAGATGCTTCGTCCCAGAATACGTTCGAAGGTCCATTCCCCCGTTAACGGATCGGAGACAAAAACGGAATCATAGGCGAAATGTAATTCCTTTTTCGCCAGAAATACCGCCGCCCACATGGAATACCATGAGTCGACGGTCGCAATGTTCACTGACGCAATGGTGGAATCGTTGGGCATCGACTCCAACGCGACTAATCCCGGAGTCACGCGCAACGGCATCGCCTGAGCCGCACGGGCCATGGCCAAGACCGAAGGTGGTAAGTATATCGCAGCGAGCAAACCAAGCAACGCCAAGCTTAGCCCCGACAGTCTGCGGTTGTATAAAGATTTTATGCCAAAAAGCAGCGAAGGCAGAACAACCGGAAGAAATACCGCGATTAGTTTGTAAGCTTTATAGTTGTTGTGCTGTTGATCAAATGGATCTCTCAATCCCATCAGGTAAGCCGCGCCAAAGATCATCAGGCACAGGGGAAGAACCACGCTCAGTGCCCGATCCCGGGTGCGCCAAGCGCTCGCTACCCCGAAGGCCCACATGAGGCCAAGAATCACATAGAGCCCCAAATGGACCACTTGGCTTCGCGGCTCCAGAGATTGATTCAAATCGAAACCTAAAATCGAGGGGAACTGCAATTGACACATGGACCAGCCCGCATCTTGGGCGCCCCAATCCATGACCCGCTTTACCAAACCCACCATGCGCATGGGAAAAAGCAGAACGCAAAAGGCGCCAGCTGCGGCTCCCCACAAAGCAACCCGCAGCGGAAGCCACCACTGCCGCCGGTCCAGAGTACGCCAGAGCATCCATCCACAGGTGGTTGCGCCAACAAAAAAAATCATCATGAGATAACTGGACACGAAAAGCCATAAAGCTATAGCCCCCGCTACCACCCTTTTCGTCCATTCGCCATGGTTGGTTGAGTAGGGCAGGCTCATCGCCAGGAGAAGAAAACACGCGATGCCGAGAGTGCCAGCCATCTGCCCAAGGGCGTTGTTGTATGCTCCGTAATGCCATAACGGTGACATCGCATATAATAAACCGCACGACATCGCCAACCCCCAGCGCAAGCCAACCAATCGCTGCCCGAAGGCCAATACCAACGGCGCCCCACAGGCACCCAACGCGCACGACAAAACGGAAGTCAGTTGCCACAGTTCAAGGCGGAACGTTGACGCTGCCATCGCCAGCAAAGCTGCCGCACCAAAATGATTAAACTCCATCCATTGGGTACGGTAGGCGGAATGCTCTATCCGGCCCCAGAATGCGCCCGGTGTTCCCATCCCCTGATCCAGAAAAAAACGGGCCCCAAACGCGTACTCCGGGGCATCCCGACTGCCTGAGGATATAGTAGTCAAGCCAAGGTGGTTGTTCGGACTCAGGGCAATCGGCAGCAAGGCAAGTAGCAGCCCAAAACCAACGAGCACCCCCATAACCACACCTGTACGGGAGCGCAATGCGGCCAGAAGCCAGCGGCGATTGCGGGGCTGAACCAGCGCCCCGATCAGTACCACGACAGGCACCAGATTAGCCCAAGGCCCGTAGACGGCAATCGGTCCAGCTAATCGGATCAGCCACCAGACCAGAGCAATCTGGAAAGACAGACCGAATGGAACACAAACCGCCCATAGAAATCGACGCCAGCCCCTGGGGAGTACCCATAATGCCAGACCCAGCCCCCAAAAGGCCCAATAGAGCACTAGTCCAAATCCAAGAAGGACAAATAGCATGTTGCTGCATCGTGCTGGCACGAGCACTGCGCACAATACGCAAATATCGCAGCACATATGGCGCCAGCCAACACGTTACGGTCCCTTGTCAGTCACCGATAGCCGTCGTCTCATTCCTTGTCATAAGCAGCGTAAACCTTCCCAGTACCCAGCAGTGAACTGTCCATTTAGTTGCAACCGAAGCGCCACACATAGCAATCAAACTCGGGGCAGTCCCCGCTCACAGCTCTTAACACAATTCATACAGTCATTTTCAAAATACCTGGTGTTAGTGGCAATCCTCTCGGCTTGCTGAATTATGAGTATTCCATTTGCATGAAATCTTCTGGTTGCAGAAAAAACTTTGTTTTTAGTCACCCCACTTGGGGAGCGACAATTCGGTAAGCCAGTTCCACATTTTCCAAAACTAACCTTCCGAGCGATATACCCCGCCTCATTTCCAAGTATGTCCAGCCGCCCCCCACGATTCACCGGTTTATTCTACGATGAATCGGCTCCTGAATCCTGTTGGATCCGCGATACTGGCATAGCCATCATACCCGCGCTGGATAACCACCCCGTTCTAGCCCTAATCGGAGAACTACTTCCGGGTCCTGCAGGCGTCGCCACGGCCGCCGGTTCAGTTGGACTGGAGCTGAAAATCGACGGTAAGGTCGTATTCACCAAAAGTGACATAGCACTTGGACAATTTCGCATTGAACTGCCGTGGCCGGCCGGCACTACAACAGCCGGTCACAAATTGGAGATAAAGCTACTAGGTGTCGCCTATAGCAATTTCCTGGCCTGGCTCGGTCGCGTCAGCGGGCTGAGTTTTCTACAAGCCTGGCGAATGCAAGGTCGGAACCATCGCCTGCGCATCCAGCGCATTGGAGCGGGCAGTGAAATCCTGTTCGATTTCTCTAATCGTGCGGCACCATGGAATCTGGTCATTGCCCGGAGTTCGCTCAAAGTTGGGCTTAATCTCGTGGGTTACTTTCGCGCTATTCTTGGCGTCGGTGAATCCGTCCGTTGCGCAGCGCGAGCGGCCGACGCCGCCGGACTTCCCGTTGCTTGCATCGATCTGAAGCTGCCGTGCCGAAACGCGCAGACCGACATTACTTATAGTGGCGGCTTGCAATCAGACAACCCACACCCCGTGAATATTTTTCATCTCGATGCTCCAGGAGCCAAGGATATCGACCATCATCACGGGGCCAGTTTTCGCGCCGGGAAATACAACATAGGCTACTGGGCATGGGAGTTAACAGAATTCCCCGAGACCTGGACGCAATATGCTGACTACTTTGACGAGATCTGGACCCCTTCGCAATTTGCCACCGAGGCCATCGCACAAAAACTGCCTATACCAGTTCTCACGATGCCGCATGCTATTTCCTTCAAGCGGCCTCAGGGTGATTACCGAAATAAATTCGGTTTACCCGCTGACAAATACCTATTTCTGTTCCTCTACGACTTGAATTCATACTCGGAGCGCAAGAATCCAACGGCGGTTCTGGAGGCATTTCGTCTTTCGGGCTTGGCCGGTCGCGGGGCTGCACTCGTCATAAAGGTGCACAATGTAGCCAGCAATCCGATCGACTTCTCCCGTCTTCGTGAAGCCTGCGCCACCTTAGCCGATACGACAATTATCGCTCAATCCCTTTCCCGTGAGGAAGTATACGAATTGGAATCGTCCTGCGATTGCTTCGTATCACTGCACCGTTCCGAGGGCTTCGGCTTGGCTATCGCTGAAAGCATGTATCTCGGCAAACCGGTCATCTCCACGGACTGGTCTGCCTCGGCTGAGTTTGTACATGAAGGCAATGGCTGTCCGGTGCGTTACACCCTCGTTAAACTGGATCGCAGTCATGGCCCCTACTCGAAAGGACAAACATGGGCTGAGCCCGATATCGCCCACGCCGCCGAGTGGATGCAACGACTCTTCGCCGACCGATCACTCGGTTTGACACTTGGCGCTTCCGCCCGTGTGACCATGGAGCAGAAATTCTCACCTGCAGCCATTGGGGTTCGATATCGCCGTCGACTTGAGGCAATCGCTGGTTGGTGAACTGAGGCGGTAACCTCGATGATCAAACCCAAACATTAAGGGCGGACGTAAACAATATGCTGCTTCTTGACGTCACCCACACCAGCCACACCCGCGCCCAGACGGGGATCCAGCGGGTGACCCGCTCGCTGTTCCAGGCATTGGGCAAAATCACCCCGACCACGGGAGTCTGCTACGATCGCTACCGGCACGCGTGGCGGAGCCTCAATACCACTGAGCTTGACCACCTCCAACCCAATCAGCCTGCGACCAAGTCACGGGGAGCGCAGTGGTCGCTGCGTCAGCAGCTCACCAGTCGCGCCCAGCGATTGCTAAGTCCAGCGCCCGAATTGCCGGCCGCCACCGGCTTCATCTGCCCGGAAATATTCTCCGCCCAGGTCGCCGCGCACTGGCCGGCCCTGTTCTCCCGCGTTCAGGGCCCCCGGGTGGCCTTGTTCTGCGACGCGATCGCCCTGCAGTATCCGGAGCTGACCCCGCCCGCGACCGTGGCCCGTTTTCCCGCCTATCTGCGCGAACTTCTCCAGTTTGACGGGATCGCGGCGATTTCCGCCACCTCAGCCGAAGTGCTGCGGGAGTACTGGCGCTGGCTCGGTGTCGATCGGACGCCCGTGGTCCAAGCGATCCCCTTGGGCTTCACCCCCGGGCCTAAGCCATCAACCCAGTCCAGCCAATCTACCATTCCGCGCCTGCTCTTTGTCAGCACGATTGAGGGCCGCAAAAACCACCTCGCCTTGCTGGAGGCCTGTGCGGCTCTCTGGGCCGAAGGCCTGGTGTTTGAACTGGAGCTGATCGGCCTTCCTCGCCCCGACACAGCCGGGGCCGCCTTGCAGAAGATTGCCAAGCTGCAGCAAGCCTCCCGTCCGCTGATCTACTTCGGTGCCGTTCCGGAAGCCGAGCTGCATCAGGCTTATGCCCGCTGCACCTTCACGGTCTATCCCTCTTTGATCGAGGGGTATGGTCTGCCCGTGTTTGAGAGTCTCGGCTATGGCAAGCCGTGCATCTGTTCGGCTCAAGGCGCGTTGGGCGATGCGGCGCAGGGCGGCGGATGCATCGCCTTGAATCAAGTCGATGCGCCAAGTCTCGCGAGCGCGATCCGGCGACTCCTGAACAATCCGGTCGAGTTGGCCGCCCTCGCCACCGCGGCCCGCGCTCGCCGCATGCGCTCCTGGGGGGAATACGCGGCCGATCTGACCTCCTGGATGTCCACCTTGCCCTGTCGCCGTTGAGTCCAGGTCTGGGCGCTCGTCGCTCTAAGTATGCCGGTGGCCTTTGCGGTTGCGTTGATTGGCAGTCTTACGTCTATTCCCACCCAATTTCATGGCCCTCTCCCTGTTCACCAAGACCAAGAAAGCCATCGTCGAGCGCGCCCACGACGACTACGCGACGAAAATGCGGCTGAAATACAAGCCGTACTACCACACGATGGAGGCGCAGCAGGGGACCCATATACGACTGCAGGGGAAAGACATGGTCATGCTATCAAGCAATGACTACCTTGGCCTCTCTTTTCATCCCAAAGTCATCGAGGCCTGCGGCAAGGGGGCCAAAATCTGGGGTTCCAGCACCACCGGGGCGCGCATTTCCAATGGCTCGCGTGCCTTCCATACCGAGTTGGAGGAAAAATTGGCCGCCTTCCTCGGCCGCGAAGCCTGCCATATCAGTGTCGCCGGGTACGTTTCCTGCGTCTCGGCCATTGCGACATTTGCGCAGAAAGGTGACCTCATACTCGCAGATAAAAACCTCCATTCCTGCCTGTGGGACGGGGTCCGGCTTTCCATGGCCACTGCAGAGCGGTTCAGCCATAACAATCCGGAGGACCTGCGCCAGATCATGAAGGATGTGCCATCCAAGGCGGCGAAGATGCTGGTCGTCGAGGGGGTCTATTCGATGGAGGGACACATTTGCCGGATGGCCGAGTTGGCCCAAATCAGTGAGGATGCCGGCTGCTTCATGGTCGTCGATGATGCCCATGGCTTCGGCGTGCTGGGGCGGCAGGGACGCGGGACAGTCGATCACTTCAAATTGAACGACAAGGTCGACATCCTCTGCGGTTCGATGTCGAAGTCATTGGCCAGCACCGGCGGCTTTGTTTCCGGCTCGCGGGAACTGATCGATTATCTCCGCACCAATTCAAAGCAAACCCTGTTCAGCGCCGCCATCGCCCCCAGCCAGGCGGCAGCCGCCTCCGCCTCGCTCGACATCATGCAGAGCGAGCCGCAGCACCTCGAACGTCTCTGGAAGAACACCAAGATCTATCGGGATATGCTCAAGGGGCTGGGTCTGGACACCTGGGAGAGTGAAACTCCCGCCGTGCCCATCGTGCTCGGCTCGAAGGAACTCGTCTACCGCTTCTGGCAGGCCCTCCTGGAGAAGGGTGTCTTCACCGTGATGTCCATCGCCCCTGCCGTGCCGCCGGGCAAGGATCTTATCCGCACCGCTGTTTCCGCCCTGCACAGCGAAGAGGATTTCGCGAAGATCGCCGATGCCATGGCCTACGCCGTCCGGCAGATGTGAGGTCGCCGGGTGCAACCCGGCGACAGTTGAAGGTTCCAAGTTGAATGTTGAAAGACGGATCCTTGCCGGACGCAGTGATCTCTCAACTTTCAACCTTCAACTATCAACTACAGTGCAGCGCCTTGAGCAGCACCCGCGCCGTATCCGCCCAGCGCGGCAGCGGGCGGGCCATAGCCTCGGTCTGCAATCGGCTGCTCGCCGTCGCATCATTCAAGACCAATTGCAATTTTGCCCGCCAGTCGGCGGCATTGTTGACCTTGGCGAGGAGGCAACCGCCCCCGTCCGCATTCTCCCGCAGAACCGGCAAGTCGCTGCAAACGCAGGGCACGCCGCGCCATAACGCCTCCAACAAGGGCAACCCGCAGCCTTCGGCGATGGTCGGGAATACCACGGCCCGTGCCCGGGCATACAGCTGGCCCAATTCACGGTCGCTGGCCTGGGCATGGAAGCGAAACCGTGGTTCGGTTTTTTCCAAGGCCGCCATGCGCTGCTGCAGCGGACGACCGAAGTGGGGATTGACCCGGCCCACCACATGCAGCTCGTAATTTTGGCCATCGCGCCAGAGCGACTCCGCCACATCGAGCAGAAAGGCCTGGTTTTTGCGCGGCTCGACGATGCCGACGCACAGCAGAAGGGGGGTGCCCTGAGCGGGCAAGGC
>JBAXWQ010000131.1:0-9084 GCA_037128315.1 Opitutia bacterium
GTCAAAAAACTCTGCGGCTTGCGTTCAATTCACCGGACGACGGCGCCACCTTCCGGTACGGCCTGAACCTGCTGCCAGACTTGCTCGAGCACCGGCTTGATGATGGCGGTGAAGGCGACGTAGGCGGGGGGATGGAAGTGGAGTTTGTCATCCTTGTACAATTCGAGTTGGGGCTGGCCGGCGGCGTCCACCAGGGCTGGATTCACATCCACAAAGGTGTGACCCGGCGTCGCGGCGCAATAGGCCCGGGCCAGGGCGTTGTAGTGATCGACGTGGGTCCAGCGCGCCACCCGATCCGGGGAGCGTGTGCTCGAAACAAAAATGATCCGGGTGGTCGGCCGGGTGGCCCGCACCCTTTCGGAGAACTCCCGGAAACGCGCAAAGATCAGCGCGGGGTCCTCGGTCACATCGCCCGCCTTGAGGTCGTTGCTGCCGCAATAATACACGATCACTTTGGGCGCATAGGGCGGAACGACCTGAGCAAACCGCGCGAGTTGATCGCCGGTGCGCGAGCCGCCGAAGGCCCGGTTGAGCACCGGGAGCGGCGCCATCATCTCGGCGACATTGGTCCACTGCCGAAAAATGCTGCTGCCGACGAAGAGGATGCCGTCCTTCCGGGGCGGTGTGGCGCGGTCCGCCTCGGCGAAAGCCTTGAATTCGGGCTCGAAGCGCGCCCAGCGCTGCGCGGCATTTTCCTCCGGTGCCTGGGTGGCGCTGAACGCCAGGGGCAGGGTGGCGGAGAGGATGAACAGGGCCAGCAACGGCCACCGAGGCATAAAAATTTTCATGGGGAGGTGAAAGACTTGGGGCCAGAGCGGACTCCGGTTTATTGAACCGATGCACTGAAGCGCAGTTGGGCGGCCGGATGCTGCCATTCGATGGTCTCGCCATCAGCCAGGATCTTTGCGGCGGGATCATCCACCGCCGTGACTTTCTTTCCCGCAGGCAGTCGAACGTGCACCTGGAGTTTGCCCGGCTCGCGGCCGGCGGTGAGCGTGACTTCGCCCGTGACGCGGTGGGGATCGGCCAGGATCAGGGTGTAGGCGATGGGGCCGAAGTGGCTGGCGAAACCGGATCCGCCCAGCGGGCCGCGGGCCAGCCAGGAGCGATCGGCGCCCCGGGCAAGATGGAGGGTGTCGCCGTTCTCGAATACGAGCATGTCGCGGAGCAGCCGGACGACAGCAATCGGGGTCCAGAGATGCTGGCGATCGCCGATGGTCTTGGTGGCACCGGGTTCCGGGCCGCGTTCCTCGCACCAGGAATAGAGCGGGGTGGCGTGGTTCAGCGTGGCGTAGAGATAACGGGCAACGGCGTCGGAGTCGCCGCGGAGCAGGAGCGTTTCAGCGAGGTTGTCGAGAGTGATGGCCACCCACATGCCTTCCTCCATCCAGCCGGTGTGCATCGGGATGCCGCCGGGACTGATCTTGGACTCCATCTTGCGGATGGTTCCGGTGATGAGTTCGTCGTCGGGCGCCAGGAGGCGGAACGGATAGGCGGCGTTGAGGGCGCCCCAGCGGCTGCCGCTGGTTTTGCCGGCCACGCCGGGAATCCACTTGTACCCGGATTCGGTGATGGCGCCGCGCCGCAGCGTGTCGAGGAGATCGGCGCGACCCGTGGTGTAGATTTGGCGGAGTTCGGCGGCCTCGGCTTTCAGGCCGAGGGTTTCAGCGGCCTCCAGCGTGAGCTCATCCGCATAGACGGCCCAGATATTATGCGGGAGGAAAACGCCGTAGAGGCTGGCGTCGTTTTTCAGCCCGCCGTCGCCCATGCCCGGGGGCAGGAGGCCGTAGTTGAGCGGTTTGACGCCGTCGACCAGCGTGCGGGTGCGCTGGCGGGCGCGTTCCTGCCAGCGGGAGCTGGCGAGCATGCGGGGAAAGATGTTGGCCAGGAAGTCCCGATCGCCCGTGTTGCGGTAGTACTCCATGACGAACCAGCTCTTGAAGCCGGAAGACAGCCAACCGGTGCGGCCCCAACCCTGCGGCTCGGCCCAACAGCCGTCGAAGTTCTGCAGATCCAGCGAGAGACGGTAGCCGTCGGCGGCTTCGACCGCGAGGCCTGCCTGACTCAGGGCCACACTGGCGATGGCGGACTCACAGGCATTCGCCGAACGGTAGAGTTCAGTCCCGGGCAGGGTGCCGAGGTAGTCGCCGGGCACGGGCTCGCGCATGATGAAGATGTCGGCGAGACCGGCATAGAAACTGTTCCGCACCCCGGGGTCGGCCAGTTGGAGACGGGTGGTGCGGGCGAGCTGCTTTTCCCAGATGGCCTTGGCTTCGGCGAATTCGCCCGCCCAGTCACGACGGCGCAGTTCCGGCAGCATGGATTCGTAGATGCGGTACGGCCGCACGAACCAGATCACCTTGGACTCGCCGGGCTGGAGGGTGACTGTGGGTGCGAGAATATTGGCGGCGAGGGGATATTCCTCCCCGCCCAGACCTACGACGAGCACGCGGTCGGCGCGGGCCATCCAACCGGCGATGAGGGCATCGCGGGCGTTGGTGGCGAGACCGGGATCCACGAAGGCGGGCAGGACGCCTTTCCACGTGCCCGGCACGCCACATTCGACGGCGGCGCGATGGGCGGCCTGCTGATCTTTATTGGTGAACGTCACGCGCATGATCGCCGCGCGCTGGCCGCCGATGACCTCCAGCGTGGTGTGCACCGCGGGATGGGGAAATTCGGCCGTCAGGCCCGGCAGCCAGTCACCGAGGCGGTGCCAGGTTGACTGGGTGGCTTTCTGCCCGTCGATGGTGGGTTGGAAGACCAGTTTCCACTGCGTGGTCGGCCCAAAGAAATTGGCCACCGGGAAACTGAGCAGGTTGTCGTAGCTCCAGGAGAGGATGACCTTGCCCGGCTCGCAGTCGACGAGGGTCTTGTCGCCGCTGTCGGGCGGGGCCACCGTGACGCGGTGGGGCGGGCCGAACGCGTAGCTGAAATCGACGAGGGGTACCGGCGGAGTGGTCACCTCAGCGCCAGTGAGGAAGGGAATGAAGACGAAGAGGGCGAGGGTAAGGGCCGGGGATTTCATGAAATGAGAGGGGCCTGCAAAAGGGAGTCCCGCATGCCGTTGGGTGTCCGGTTCACCACTCGCTGGCGCTCGTGGCTACGGACTGCGCGCTACCTTTTTTTCTTCCCGGCGTGCTGCTCGATGTTGAGGTAGGTCTTGGCGAGCATCTGGGATTCGTAGAACTCGACCAGCCGGACGCCTTCGCGGGGCTTGATGAGGTCGCGCTTGGTGGCGTGGTCGATCTGCTGCTTGATGCGGCGGCAGAGTTCCTCCCATTGGTACTGCACGCCCTCGATCACGTCGGCGATGCGGGAACCGGCCAAGGCCTCCTCAATATAATACCCGTTGGGTTCATCGTCCTCCAGGAAGACGTGCACCTCGTTGACGCGGCCGAAGAGATTGTGCAGGTCGCCCATGATGTCCTGGTAGGCGCCGGTCAGGTAGATGCCGAGGTAGTAGGGCTCGTTGTGCCGCAGCGGATGGAGCGTCAGGTAGTCCTTCGTGTCCTGCAGGTCGATGAAGCTGCCGATCTTGCCGTCGGAGTCGCAGGTGATGTCGACCAGCGTGGCGTTGACCGTCGGCTTTTCCTTGAGCCGGTGGAGCGGGGTGATGGGGAAGAGCTGCTTGAGCGCCCAGCTGTCGAGGAGCGACTGGAAGACGGAGAAATTGCAGACGTACTGGTCGGCCAGGAGCTTTTTGAGGTCGTGCAGTTCCTCGGGCTGGTAGCCCGACTTGGTGCCCTCCCTGTCAATCTGCTCGCAGATCTGCCAGAAGATCTGCTCGGCGGCGGCGCGGTTCTCGAGGTCGAGGTAGCCGAGGTTGAACAGGGAGAAGGCCTCCTCCTTCTTCTGCAGGGCGTCGTGGAAGCGCTCAAGGCGGCCGAGCTTGGCCTTGTTCTTCAGGAGAATCGCGAGGTCATCGACGATCTTGTGCCGGGTCTTGGGCTGGTGCTGCTTGCCGAGGGACTCGTGCTTGTTGATGCGCTCGAAGACCTCGACGACCAGCATGGAGTGGGGGGCGGCGACGGCGCGGCCGGATTCGGTCACGATGTCGGGGACCTTGACCCCGGAGGCGGTGCAGATTTCCCGGATGTTGAACACCACGTCGCGGGCATATTCGCCCAGGGTGTAGTTCATCGAGGATTCGAAATTGGTCCGCGAGCCGTCGTAGTCGATGCCCAGGCCGCCGCCGACGTCGAGGTAGCCCATCGGAAAGCCCATCTTGTCGAGCTGGCAGTAGAAACGCGCGGCCTCGGTCACGGCGGCCTTGACCGTGATGATATTGGGCACCTGCGAGCCGATGTGGAAGTGCACGAGCTTGAGGCATTGCTGCATCTTGGCGGCGCGGAGTTTTTCCACGGCGAAGAGGATTTCGGCGGTGTTCAGGCCGAACTTGGCGTTGTCGCCGGACGACAGGGCCCACTTGCCCTCACCGCGGGTCTGGAGCTTCACCCGGAAGCCGATCAGGGGCTTGACGCCGGTCTCCTTGGAAATGGCGATGATGCTGTCGACCTCGGAAAGCTGCTCGATGACGATGATGATCTTCTTGCCCAGCTTGCGCCCGAGCAGGGCCAGCCGCATGTAGTCGTTGTCCTTGTAGCCGTTGCAGATGATCAGCCGCTGCGCGCCCTCGTGCATGGCCAGCGCGATCATCAACTCGGGCTTGGAGCCGGCTTCGAGGCCAAAATTGAAGTCCTTGCCCGCGGAGACGATCTCGTCGACCACCTCGCGGAGCTGGTTGACCTTGATGGGGAACACCCCGCGGTAGTCGCCCTTGTAGTTTTCCTCCTTGATGGCCTTGTGGAAGGCCTGGTTCAGCAGGGTGACGCGATGGCGCAGGGTGTCCTGCAGGCGGATGACCAAGGGGGCCTTGAGGCCCATGCTGGCGGACTCCTCGATGATGTCCATCAAGCGGATGGTGCGGCCGTCGGAGAGGGGCTCCACCTGCACAAAACCTTCATTATCTACGGAGAAATGGTTAGCGCCCCAGCGTTTAAAACCGTAGTGTTCTTCGGACTGGGCGGCCGACCAGTTGGATGCGGATTTGGTCTTCAATTTGCGATCTGGGGATGGACGGGGGTTAGGCTTGCATTTATGAATCTGGCGGGGCTTATTCGCCCTTTTCAAATTTTTCAAAACACCCGCAGACGCAATGACTAAGTTCCTTATTCTCCTCGCTCAAGCCCAACCCGCGCCCTCCGGTGCCGCCGCCCTCATGCAGATGGCCCCGCTGGTACTCATGTTCGGCGCCATGTACTTCCTGCTGATCGCGCCCCAGCGCAAGAAGCAGAAGGCCCATGAAAAGATGCTCACCGAGCTCAAGTCCGGTGACGAAGTGGTGACGGCCGGCGGCATCTATGGCACCATCACCAGTGTGAAGGACGACCGTTTCGTGGTCCGCATCTCGGACACCGCCAAGGTCGAGGTCGGCAAGAGCTTCATCAGCACCGTCGTCAAGAAAGGCGATGCGGCCTGATTGGCCGCGGCTCCGTTGGCCGCCCCGCGCCGTTGGCGCCATCCCCCTATTTTAACAAACCATACCCATGCTCCGTCGTAATCTCTGGAAAATCATCGCCTCCGCAGCCCTCGTGCTGTGGGCGTTGTTCACCACAATGCCCCTGCAGGACCGTGACTTCGCGCAATTTGTGCGCAGCGAAGCCACCGCCAAACCCGCCGAGTTCGGCAAACTCGTGTCCCGGGTGGACGACATCATCAAACAGGCCAAGGCCCAGGGCCGCGACCTGAGTTTCTATGTCGTGCTCAAGCAGATTGGTCGCGATGAGCGCATCGACCTCTCGCAGTACTTTCCCTCCATCAAGCTCGAGAGCTCCCTCAAGAATATCGAGAAGCGCAACGACATCCTCCTGACCTACCTGCTCAAGGAATCGAAGAGCCCGCTGCAGCTCGGCCTCGACCTGAAGGGCGGGGTGGCGTTCACCCTGGAGGCCCCGCCGACCAAGAAGGACAGCGCCACCGGCAACTACGAGCGCCGCCAGCAACTGACCAAGGCCATCGACATCATTGGCAATCGCATCAACGGGCTCGGCGTGGCCGAGCCGGTCATCCGCCCGGTGGGCGACTCCCGCATCGAGGTCCAGCTCGCGGGCCTCAACATCAAGGATAACCCCGACATCATCGCCACCGTCCAGAAGCCCGCCATGCTCAGCTTCCGCCTCGTGATGGAAGGCACCGGCCCGATGAGCGAGCCGCCGGCCAACGTGCCCCCGGGCTACGAGCTGATGAGCCAGGACGAGGACAACAAGACCAACGGCCAGTCCTACACGGTCTATTATCTGGTCAAGCGCATCCCGGAAATGACCGGCAACACGGTCAAGAACGCGCAGGCCACGACCGACCAGTTCGGCGGCTATCAGGTGCACCTGAACTTCAACTCGGAAGGCGCCAAGAAGTTCGGGGATGTCACCACGGCCAGCAGCGGCCGGCTGATGGGCATCGTGCTCGATGGTAAGCTCTATTCCGCCCCGCGCATCAACGAGCCCATCACCGGCGGCTCCGCGCAGATCACCGGCCATTTCTCGGCCCGCGATGCCGAGCAGCTGGCCAACGTGCTGAACAACCCGCTCGACCTGCCCCTCGAGGTCAAGGAGCAGTATGTCGTCGGTCCCTTGCTGGCCGAGGACGCCATCACCAGCGGCGTGAAGGCCTCCGTCATCGGCACCGCGGCCGTGGCGGCGTTCATGATCACCTTCTATGCCACCGGCGGCCTCGTCGCCGTGCTCTCGCTCGTGGTGAACATCTGCATCATCGTCGGCATCATGGCCAGCATCGGCGCCACCATGACCCTGCCCGGTCTCGCCGGCATCGTGTTGACCATCGGCATGGCGGTGGACGCCAACATCCTGATTTTCGAGCGCATGCGCGAGGAGCTCGCCCTCGGCAAATCGCTTTCGAGCGCCAATCAGGGCGGTTTCACGAAGGCGCTGTCCACCATTCTCGACGCGCACTTTGTGCAGCTCATCATCTGCGGCATCATGATCTGGCTGGGCACCGGCCCGATCAAGGGCTTCGGGTTCACCCTGCTGATCGGCGTGCTCTCCACGCTCTTCTCCGTGCTGATCACCGCCCACATGGTCATGGAGCTCCTCATTGACTCCAACTTCCTCAAGAAAATCACGATGCGCCGCATGCTGGGCGATCTCAGCGTCGACTTCGTGAAGTACGGCAAGCCGGCCGCGATCGGTTCGGTGGCCCTCGTCGTGGTCAGCATCGCGTACGTGTTCTATCAAGGCGACCGCATCTACGGCATCGACTTCGCGGGCGGTGACCAGATCACAGCCAAGTTCACCCAGAAAATTGACAGCAGCAAGATCCGCGAGGTCGCCGCCGCCAACAAAATCGGCGAGATCAGCCCCAGCTACGTCAGCGACCTCGGCAGCGGCAAGGAACAGCTGAAGCTGGAGACGGCCTACGGCAAGTCCGAGGAACTCTTCAGCGCCCTGCAGAAAGCCTACCCGAATGCCGGGCTGGAGAAGGTCGGCAATAGCCAGATCGGCGCCACCATCGGCAAGGAAATCCGCTGGAATGCCGTCCTCGCGGTCGGCGTGTCCATGCTCGTGATTTTGGTCTACATCGCGTTCCGCTTCGAGTTCGGCTTCGGCATCGGCGCCATGGCGTCGACCCTGCACGACATCTTGATGAACATCGGTATCTTCGTCCTCTTCGGCCACCAGTTCTCCGCTCCGATGGTCGCGGCCATTTTGTGCGTCGCCGGCTACTCGATCAACGAGACGGTCGTGGTCTTCGATCGTATCCGCGAGGAATTGAAGCTCAACCCGACCGGCGCCCTGAAGGACGTCATCAACAGCGCCATTCGCAAGGTTTTCGCCCGTACGATCATGACGGCGACCACGACTTTCCTCGCGGCGCTGGCGCTCTTCCTCTTCGGGGGCGGGCAGCTCCACGACATCGCCTTCACCTTCCTCGTCGGCATTGTGACCTCCACGTTCTCCGCCATCTTCATTGCCGCCCAGGTGTTCTACTGGTGGCACAAGGGTGACCGGAAGCACGTCGAGGCCCACAAGGACATCGCGCCCAAATACGAGTGGGCCGGTTCCTCCCGCGCGTCGGAATAATCCGGTGGAACGCGCCGTCCCCGGCGCGTTCTGCCCGTTGAGGTCAACGGGCGCCACCCAAAGACCTGCTTCTGATGCGCTGGAATTATACGCCCGTTGATGCCGAGCGCGTCGCCGCGCTGGCGCGGGGCGTGGCCGCCACCCCGGTGGTCGCGGAGTTGCTGCTGCGCAACGGCCATGCCGAGGCCGATGGGGCGGCGCGCTTCCTGCAACCCGCCCTGGCCACGCTTGGCGATCCCTTCCTGCTGGCCAACCTGCCGGCGGCGGTCGAGCGACTGTTGGGGGCCATCCGGCGCAAGGAGTCGGTCGTGGTGCTCGGCGATTACGATGTGGATGGCGTGTGCAGCACGGCGATTCTGGTCGGCATTTTGCGGCGGCTCGGGCTGGTGCCGCGCTATGTGGTGCCGCGCCGCGCCGCGGAGGGCTATGGCCTCTCCCGGACCTCGATTGACCGGGCCCTGGAGGCGGGCCGGCCGGATCTGTTCATCGCCCTCGACTGCGGCACGAACTCCAACGACGAGGTGGCCTACCTCCGCTCGCTCGGGGTCGAGGTCATTGTCGTCGACCATCACCGGTCCACGGCGGCCCCGGCGGAAGGCGCGCTCCTGATCAATCCCCACGTCAATCCGCTGCCCGATGACAGCGCCTGGCGTTATCTCTGCACCGTCGGGCTGGTCTTTAAGCTCGCGCATGGCCTGCTCAAGCGGCTCCGGCTCGAGAACGATCCCGTGGCGCTCACCATCGTGCTCAAGGACTACCTGGACCTCGTCGCCATGGGCACGATTGCCGACCTGGTGCCGCTGACGGGGGAGAACCGGATCTTTGCGCGCCACGGCCTGCGCGTGCTGGCGGAAACCCGCCGGCCCGGCCTGCTGGCCCTGATGCGCGTGTCCGGCCTCAAGACGGAGCAGGGCCTGGTGCCGAGCGACATTTCCTTCCGGCTCGGGCCGCGCATCAACGCCAGCGGCCGGCTGGCCGATGCGGC
>JBAXWQ010000132.1:0-9069 GCA_037128315.1 Opitutia bacterium
CGAGGTGTCGAGCTGTTCCAATTTTGAGGCGTTCCAGGCCCGGCGCGCCCAAATCCGTTTTCGCAGCAAGGAAACCGGCAAACCCGAGCTGGTGCATACGCTGAACGGCTCGGGCCTGGCGGTGCCGCGCGTCCTGGCCGCCTTGCTCGAAAACAACCTGCAGGCGGACGGCAGGGTGAAGATTCCCGCCGCCCTCGTGCCGTACTTTGGCAAGGAATACCTCAGCTTTAAATAGGGGAGGGCCCGCGTCCCCGCGGGCCGCGCGGTTCGCGGGGACGCGAACCCTCCATTGAATAATTCACCGCGCTCCGCATGACCCGAAAAGCAAAGTTGGCGTCGGTCTGGCGGGCCCGGGCTGGACAACTCGGCGAGTCGCTCCCATTTGGCCGGTTGCATCCGGCCGTGTCCGGCTGGGCGGCCAAGCGCCGCAAGTCGGAGGTCTGGGGCGTGGCGTTTTCCGGCGGGGCGGACTCGCTCGCCCTTTTGCTCCTGTTGTGGGCCCACTGGCCGGAGCGCCGGGACCGACTGGTGGCGCTGCATTTCAATCACCGGCTGCGCGGACGGGAATCATTGCGGGACGAACAGTTTTGCCGGCGGGTGTGTGCTGGATTAGGAATCCGAATGATCGTTGGGGCCTGGGCTGTAGGTCGGGCTTTACGCCCGACGGTCGGGCGCAAAGCCCGGCCCACGGTCAGCGAGGCTGAAGCCCGGAAGGCTCGCCATGGATTTTTCGCCAAGGAGCTGAAAAAACTGCACTGTCGGGTGCTTTGGCTGGCCCACCAACAGGACGACATTGCGGAGAGTATGCTCATGCGACTGGCCCGCGGGAGCGGTGCCGGTGGTCTGGCGGCGCCCCGTCCCGTGCACCAAATCAGCGGGGCGCCCACCAATGTGCGTCCATTGCTCAATCTCAAAAAAACGGAACTGGTCGCCGCCTTGCGGGCGGCGGGGGCGGTATGGCGCGAGGATGCCTCGAATGCGCGCGATGATCATTTCCGCAACCGCATCCGGCGGCATGTGCTGCCCGGGTGGGTGAAGGCCGCCGGTCGCGATGCCCTGGCTGGCGCGGCTTTGGCACGGGAGCGGTTGGAGGAAGACGAAGTGGCCTTGGAGGCCTGGTTGGACTTGCTGCAGCCCTTGGACCGCACCGGCCGATTAAATCTGGCCTTATTGGCTGGGAAGCCCCGGGCCCTTACCCGCCGGGCCCTCCATCGCTGGCTGCTGGCGCTCAAACATCCGCCTGATTTGTCCCGCCAGGGGTTTGAATTGCTCCTGACCGCCATCGAGCGCGGGCAGCCCACTCGGTTCAGCCTCGGGGCAAAGGGGTTTGCCTTGATCCGACGCGGCCAATTGACCTATCAGCTAGCGTAGCAAGAGCCTGTCGGTTTTTGCGGTAGGGGAATTCCAGCGAATACGGCGGAAAATAGGACTGATTTTCCACCTGCGGTGCGTTTGACATATCCGGACGGAACCTACACGTTGCCCAACCACTCTCACTCCCCACTTATGTCCGATAACGAAGACAACAAGAAGCGCCGCCCCCTGAAAAACATCCCGCCGGAAGGGTTCCCGATCAAGATGATCCTCTTTTGGGTGATTGGGATCGGGCTTCTGGTCGCTCTGCTCTGGCTGAATCCCGCCCGGGCACCACAGCCGGCCACGCTGAAAATCCAGCAGGTGGTCGAACTGGCTGAAAAGGATCAGATTGCCGAGGGCTATATCCGCAGCGATGCCACCGGCGGCCGCAATTGGTTTGAAATCACCGGCAGCCTCAAGGAAGCCACCTTGCACAACGAACTCGGGACGACCAAGGCCTTTGTCGCCACCGGTTGGCTGACCGATCCCAATTTGGAGCGGCTGCAAAAGACCCAGGCCTTTGTGGAAAAACCCGCGACCACGGCCATGATGAACCTGCTCGTGCAGGTGCTGCCGTTCGTGATTGTCATCGGCCTCCTGTATTTCCTGTTCGTCCGTCAACTGCGGCAGGCCGGCAAGGGTGCGCTGAGCTTCGGCAAGAGCCGGGCCAAGATGCTCACCCGCGAAAAGGACCGGATCAACTTCACCGACGTTGCCGGTTGCGACGAGGCCAAGGAGGAGGTCAGCGAGGTGGTCGACTTCCTGAAGGATCCCAAGAAATTCCAGAAGATCGGCGGACGCATCCCCAAGGGCATTTTGATGGTGGGGCCGCCCGGGACGGGCAAGACGCTCATTGCGAAAGCCATCGCCGGCGAGGCCGACGTGCCGTTCTTCTCCATCAGCGGATCCGACTTTGTGGAGATGTTCGTGGGCGTGGGCGCCAGCCGCGTGCGCGACATGTTTGAACAGGGCCGCAAGAACGCGCCCTGCCTGATCTTCATCGATGAAATCGACGCCGTCGGCCGCCAGCGCGGGGCCGGACTGGGTGGCGGCAACGACGAGCGCGAACAGACGCTGAATTCATTGCTGGTCGAGATGGACGGCTTCGACACCCAGGAAGGGGTCATCATCATCGCCGCCACCAACCGTCCGGATGTGCTGGACAGCGCGCTGCTGCGCCCCGGTCGCTTCGACCGTCAGGTCTACATCGACCTGCCCGACATCATCGGCCGCGAGCAGATCCTGCGCGTCCATGCCCGGAAGATTTCCCTCTCCGAAAACGTCGAACTCGGCCTCATCGCCCGCGGCACACCCGGTTTGTCCGGCGCCGAGCTGGCGAACCTGCTCAACGAGGCCGCCCTGCTCGCCGCCCGGCGCGGCAAGAAGCGGGTGGAGATGATCGATATTGACGATGCCCGCGACAAGGTTCTCTGGGGGCGCGAACGCCGCCGGGTCATGGACGACGCCGAGAAGCGGCTCGTCGCCTGGCATGAAGCCGGCCACGCCATTGTCCAAGCCGTGCTCGATGACGGCACGATGCCCGTGCACAAGGTCACGATCATCCCGCGCGGCCAGAGTCTCGGTAGCACGACCTATTTGCCGACCAAGGATATCCTGACCCAACCCAGGCAAAAATTGCTCAACCAAATCGCGATGGCGATGGGTGGGCGCATTGCCGAGGAGCTGGTTACCGGCGACTTCAGCAACGGCGTCTATGGCGACCTCAAGCAGGCCACCCGGATTGCCCGGGCCATGGTGTGCGACTATGGCATGAGTGAACTCGGGCCGGTTGCGATGGGTGAAAACCAGGACACGGTTTTCCTCGGTCGGGACATCACCCGCTCCCAGCATGTCAGCGAGGACACCGCGCGCAAAATCGACCTGGCCATCTCGGATATCCTCCACTCGCAGTACAAGCGGGCCCAGCAGATCATCACGGATAACCGGGCTTCCCTGGACAAGATTGGCGCGGCGTTGCTCGAGCACGAGACCATCGAGGGCAAGCATGTCCTGGAAATCATCGCACACGGTGAAATCCGCACGCCGATCGTCAGCGTCAAGCCGCCGAAGCTCGTGACCGAGGCGGATAAGGTGGCCGAGAAGGCCGCGCCTAGTGCCGAATCTGGCCCCGCCGGAACCCCGGCGCCCAGCCCGGCCTGAAGCCCCAAATTCGGCTAGAGCGGCTTCAAAAATTTCATGGCCGTTTTTGTAGGTCGGGCTTTACGCCCGACGAGTCGGGGATAAACCCCGACCTACACCGAAGGGACCTACTGCCCAAAATCATCCTTGGTTTTATCCCCGGAGGCCGGCAGTCTGCCGGCCTCTTTATTTATGAAAATCTGCTGCATTGGCGCCGGATATGTGGGTGGCCCGACCATGGCCATGATCGCCCTGAAATGCCCCGACATCACCGTGACGGTTGTTGATATGAACGCGGCTCGCATTGCCGCTTGGAACACCGGCAACTTGCCCATTTTCGAGCCCGGCCTGGATGAAGTGGTGAACCAGGCCCGTGGGCGCAACCTGTTCTTCTCCACCGATGTCGCCGCCCATATCAAGCAGGCGGACATCATCTTTGTCGCCGTCAATACCCCGACCAAGACCTACGGGGTCGGCGCCGGGCGCGCGGCCGACCTGCGGTTCATCGAGTCCGTGGCCCGCACCATCGCGGAGCATGCCGAGAGCGACAAGATCATCGTGGAAAAGTCGACCATCCCGGTGAAGACCGCCGATGCCATCCAGACCATCGTCTCGTCCAATTCCAAGGGTTTGAAGTTCCAGGTGCTGTCGAACCCCGAGTTCCTCGCGGAAGGCACGGCGATCAAGGACCTCACCAATCCCGACCGGGTGCTCATCGGGGGCGAGCGCACCCCGGAGGGCGACAAGGCCGTCGAGGCCCTGGTCGGCGTCTATGCGCGCTGGGTGCCACGGGAACGCATCATCACCACGAATCTCTGGTCCTCGGAACTATCCAAGCTGGTGGCCAATGCCTTTCTGGCGCAGCGCATCTCCTCCATCAACTCGATCTCCGCCCTGTGCGAAGCTACGGGGGCGGACGTTGACGAAGTGGCCAATGCGATCGGCAAGGACAGCCGTATCGGACCCAAATTCCTCAAGAGCTCTGTCGGCTTCGGCGGCTCATGCTTTCAGAAGGATATTCTAAACCTGACTTACCTGTGCGAGAGCTTTGGCCTGCCCGAGGTCGCCGCCTATTGGGCGAGTGTGGTGGGAATCAACGACTGGCAGAAAAAGCGCTTCGCCGGCCGCATCGTGAAGGAGCTGTTCAATACCGTGGCCGACAAGAAAATCGCCGTGCTCGGCTTTGCCTTCAAGAAGGACACCAACGACACGCGCGAATCGGCAGCGATCAACATCTGCCGGGATCTCCTCAGTGAGCACGCCCAGGTCAGTGTGTATGATCCCAAGGTCCCGGCCCACGAGATCAAGGCCGACACCCTGGGCAAGGGAGGGGAGAACCCGCGTCTGACCATCGCGAAGGACGCCTACGAAGCCTGCGCCGGGGCGCATGCCATTGCCGTGGTCACCGAATGGGATGAATTCAAGACCTTGGACTTCCAACGCATCTTTGCGGGCATGCCGAAACCGGCCTTCATCTACGACGGGAGAAACATTCTCGATTTGGCCGCGCTCCGGAAGATCGGCTTCACCGCCGCCGGTATCGGCAAGGCGTAGGCGGCAGATTCGTTGGTCCGCCGTAGCCACAGGCCTCCGCGCCTGTTGGGAATGGTTCTACAGGCAGGGACGCCTGTAGCTACTTCGCGCTTACTGTCCCGTCACGCTCAAGCTGTTATGCTTTGACGGCCACGAGGCTCTGCTGCCAGCGACGATATCCTCCCACCAGTGCGCACATCGAACCGAGCAGCATTACCCCGTAGGTGGATGGTTCGGGTACCGGGGTGATCTGGTGGTCGTAGCTCTGCCAGCTGGTATTGCTGCCGCTGTAGGTTGGCGAATTGAAAACAACCTGGGTTTCCGATCCGGTCCCGCGTGTGTCCAAGGTGGCCCCGGCCCAGTTGGTCGCGTAAAAATAGTCCGCCGCGTTGGCCCAGTTCGTGATGTTCAGCGTGAAGCCGTTCAGATTGAGGTTGGTGACGTTGAGGGTGGCGTTGGTCCCGGCGAAATCGATGGTGCTGTTGCCGGTCAGGGTGAGGGTGTCGACGGTGACGCCGATGCCATTGAGCTGCAGGGTTCCTCCGCTCAACAGCAGTGATCCGGCGTAATTGATCGTGTTGTTGAAGGTGAGGGTGCCGGTGCCCGCCTTTTCCAGGGTGCCGGTGCCGGTGATGGAGCCGCCAAACGTGGAGGAGGCATTGTTGGCTCCGACCGTAAGATAGCCGCTGGTGCTGAGATCGATCAGCCCGGTGCCGGCGATCGTGCCGATGGATTCAGTGAAGTTGCCGGTTGAGAGCCGGCCGTCGCTGTTGAGGGTGACTGCGGCGGTGTCCGCGATCTGGTTGCTGGCAAGCAGGACGATGTTGGCGGAACTGGAGGCACCGACGCCATCACCCACCGTGATAGCCCCGGTCCCCACCGCGTTGTTGCCGGCAGTCTTGTTCAGGTTGAGGGTCCCATCCGAGACGGAGGTGGTACCGGTGTAGGTATTGGCTGAAGTTCCAGACAGGGTGACCGTGCCGGTGGTGGTTTTATTCAGAGCAACATTACCAGCGAGAATGGCGGTGACCGACCCGCTTTGCATCTCAAACGAACCAGTGCTGGTGAGGGTGGAGGTGCCCGAGCCTGTGATGCTGCCACCGTTGGCGAGGGTCACCGTGCCTACGGAGTCGGATTGATTGAGGCCCAAGTCGAGCACCGCCGTGCCGCCATCGACGGTCACGGCCCCGGTGCTGAGGACGTTGCTGGCCCCATACGCCAGGGTACCGGCGTTGACGGTCGTGAGGCCCGTGTAGGTATTGGCCCCGGAGAGCGTCACGGTACCGGCGGTGGTTTTGGTAAGGGCGACACCTGCCCCGCCGAGAATGGCTGTAACCGATCCGCTTTGCATATCGTAGCTCGTGCCGGTCAGCACGCCGGTCGAACCGGTGATGCTGCCGCTGGTGAGCGAGACCGCACCGACGGTGTCGGAGAAGGTCCCCATGGCCAGGGTGCCGCCGCTCACGGTCACCCCGCCGGTGGAGAGGGCGTTCGAAACGCCGTAGGTCACCGTGCCGCTACTGACGGTCAGGTTGCCGGAATAGGAGCTGACTGATTGGAGCGTGAGGTTGCCGGCCCCGGTCTTGTTGAGCGCGCCGGAACCGGAGATGATATTCGTGCTGGCGATAGTGAGGTCTGTGACCGTGTCGAAAGTGCCCCCACCGGCACCGATCGAGATCTCGCGGTTGGCGTCGTTGATGGTGACGGCTGCGGTCTGGGTGCGGAGGGTGCCGCCGTTGAGCGTGAGTTGGTCGGCCACAGATGCCCCGGGATTGGCGCCAAGTCCCGTCTCAGCCGTGATGGCGAGGACGCCATTATTGATAATGGTCTTGCCCGTGTAAGTATTGGCGCCCGAGAGCAGCCAGGTGCCGGTGCCGTCCTTGGTGATGCCCCCTGTGCCGCTGATGGGCTCGGCAATCGCATTGGCCGTGTTGGTGCTCGTGCCATTAAGGGTCAGGGTGAAAGTGCTGAGAGCGAACGAAGCCAGGGTGCTGCCAAAAGACAGGGCGCCGGTGCTGTTCGAGGTGAAGGCGGCATTGGCGCCAAGCGCGATACCAAGATTTGCTTGGTTGAAGGTCTGGGTGGAGTCGTCGTTGCTCAAGATGCCCGAAGCACCGAGCGTGAGCACTCTCGTGCCTGAGTTGCCTGAAAACGTCCAAGCCCCCGTGCCGCTCGTAAACTCCAATCCATTGATGCTGCGGCTGGCTGTTAGCTGGGGATTAAAGCTGACCGTCGCAGCCTGAAAAGATCCAATATCGCCGGTGAGGTTGTTGGCCGGCGCAGTTCCGCCAATCCAATTGGCGTTGGTGCCGAACGCCGTGGCCGTGTTTCCCCAAACAATGGTGGCGGCCATCGCCTGACCGTTCAGACCCAATCCCATGCTCAATAGCACCGCAAAGCGTATGGCCACACTAAGCCCAGCCCATGAGGTGGGAAACGGGGTTTTGCTGCCGTGAGCACTGGAAAACATGATAGGCAACGCTCTGGGAGGATACGAATTTTTCGAGTGCCCGTCTATATAAAATAGGTATTACTACTCAGCGCGGACTCTATTTTACACCTCGTTCATTGGGTAAAATAATGCGGATTAATGGATGCAATTCCCTGTTTCAGTGACGATTAGCACATATTCGTTTCCATCCGTGGTGGTTTTCCACGGCATTCCGTTCATTTAGACGCCCAGCGCAGTCCGGTACAATCTTGGCACTCGCTTGGTCACCGAACACAGCGTCTCCCAGGGAATCGTGTCGGACCAGGTACTGAATTCAGTGACGCTGATATTGCCGTCGCCTTGCTTGCCGACCAGCACCACGGGGTCGCCACACGCCACCGCGGTGCCGATATCGGTTATGTCCACGATGGTCTGGTCCATGGTGACGCGACCCAGCACGGGGCAGCGCCGGCCATGGATCAGGACGAAGGCGCGATTGCTGCAGGCGCGGGCGATGCCGTCCCCGTAACCGGCGGTCAGGATCGCCACGGTTGTGTCCCTTCTCAACCTATGGGTGCGCCCATAACTGATGCCGGTGCCGGCCGGCAGTTTTTTAACCAGGCCAACGCGGGTATGGAAACTGAAGACCGGCTCGGTGCGCACCCGGGCCAGCAACGAGTGCGGGTGGGGCAAAATGCCGAATTGCAGCAGGCCGACGCGCACGGCGTTAAAGACACTGCGGCCGGGGGCCGTCTCCAGTCCGGCACTGTTGTCAGCATGGATGAAGAGCGGCGCCGGATCGAAGCCCGGAAAAGTTTGAAGGGTTTGGAGGAAAATTCGGCGCTGTTCCTCGGTGTAGGCCGGGTCCTCATCGGCACTCGAGAAATGGGTGAACACACCGGCCAGCCGGATCCCGGGTGCAGCGGCGATGGCGGAAAAGAGTTCCGTCGCGGCCGTGTGCCAGACGCCCAGTCGGCCCATGCCGGTGTCGATTTTTAAATGGACGGCGACAGGCTTGCCCGCGGTCCGCCCGATGACATCGAAGCGCCGCACCTCATCGGCTGACGAAACGGTGGCGGCCAGATCATATTCCGCGAGGTAACGATCCTCGTCCGGCAATACGGGACTCAGGAGCAGCACCGGCCAGTCGCTGCTCAGCTCCCGCAGGGTCATGGCCTCGGCCAGGTTGGCGACCGCGAAAAGATCGGCCCCGGCGTGCATCAGGCGCGCCGCTACGTGGGGCAGGCCATGGCCGTACGCGTCAGCCTTCACGACGGCGACGTACTTGATGTGCGGCGGCAGCGAGGCGCGAATCAGCAGCAGATTGCGCTCCAGTGCCGCCAGATCGATCTCGACCCAGCAGCGGCGTGGGAGTTGTCCGGAGGCGGTCATCGCGGCGCCGCGCGGTGAATCTGAGCCGACCACTTCTTGTATTCCGGCGCCTGGTGCTGGAAGGCGTCGGGTGCGGCAGCGAATTGGAAATAATCCCCGTCACCCAAGGCGGGAAAAATGGTGGCAAGGTCGTAACTGCAGGCCGCGGCGGGGCGGGGGAGGTGAGACCAGGAGCGGAAGCCCTCGGGGGTCACCCATTCTCCCGGCGGCAATGCCGT